>JAWUWS010000131.1:0-38588 GCA_034111705.1 Psychrosphaera sp. | reverse complement strand
AAGTGCATTAAACGTAACAGCAGCTTTGTTTAGCGCTATTCAGTTTGGACCGACTAATGGCGGTGAAAAACAAACTATTGTAACTATCGCCTGTGATCTTGGCGAACGCTCTATATCGAAACTTTATAATGAAGAGTTTCTAGCATCTAAGAATATAGATATAAATAAGCAAAGTATTGAACAGTTAATAGAAAAATATTTAGCTAATACTGAGTCACTTAAAAAAGTTAATTTCTCGGCTTAGCTTTTAAAACTTAAAGTTATAAACAAAAAAAGCTAAGTATGAATATTCATACTTAGCTTTTTTTTAATGCTATTTTTTAAGTGCTACTACACCGGCATTATCTTTGAATGAGCCGCTCTAAAAGCTAGTTGAATTAACCGCTCTATCTACTTTATGTTGCGGCCAAACTTTCGCAGCAGTTGGTGCTTGCCCCGCTTTAATTGTTGTTCCCTGACCTGGTGCTGTTAATACCGTAGTGCCAAATTCATTAGTGATCACAATTTCATGATCACCTTCAACAAACAAAACATCGATAGCGTCTTTATCTAAATAGCCGCCCCAAAAATCAGTCCCTCGAATACCAATACTGCCCATTGGCGTTTTTACTGTATAGCTAGGTGTTTTTACTTTAGTGATCAGCCCAGTTACGGTACGAAACACGCCTTTAATGAGCTCAAACTCAGCTGATGGTGTTTTGTCATCGACACTCCACTTATATTGTTTGATCAACATTTCACTATCACTACCAAGCGTTGTAATAGTGCCATCATTAAACTTAAGTGATGTTCTAGCATCTGAACCTGTAACTATTGTATCTTTTTCGATTAATAACGATTTTCTTTTAGCGGCAACTGTCCCGGTAGCACTAATGATATTTACATCGCCCTTTTTAGCTAATACAGTCGCTACTGCATCTGCACTTTTGGCCTGCAAAGATTTGGCTTGAAAAGATTTGGCTTGAAAAGACGTAGCTATACTCAAGCTTGCTGCTAATGTGAATAGTACAAATACTTGTTTTATTTTTATTTTTTTTACCATGTTAGCCATTTAATACCTGCCTATTTAATTAACTTATAAATAATTTACCAAAGTGATATTAACGGGGTATCGAATAAACACAAACTCGACCAGAGGTAAATTAGCTAATGAAGTCGAGTATTTATTATTTCTTAAATTTAATAAAACCTCTAACATCAATGTTTTTTCTAACGTTTTGGTAAAGTAACTATTGCTGCGTTGTTCATTTTCAAGCTGCCGAGTACCAAGTTATTTTTATATTCAATCACACTCGTAATAGCAAAGAGCTTATTGCTACCTTGTAGATTAAATATCACCTTTCCATCTAAATCAACACCGATAACAAAGCCATACGGCTGAGCTGGTTTTAACCAAGTTATCGGTAACCCACCCGCTAACTTTCTTATAAATGGATATTGAGCTAAACCGTCGATTAAAGGGTCCCTAAGGTTTATAAGCGGTATCCAAAAAGTATCTTTTCCATTAAACGTAAGATTATCAGGCATACCAGGTAAGTTTTTAATGAAGATGTCAGTTGTGCCTTGCTTATCGCCTTTTAGCCATAATCGGTGTATTTGCGCTTTGCCAGTTTCGTTAATTAACACAAAATCATCATTTGGCCCCAGCGCAACTCCATTAGCAAAAAACAAATTTGAGATATGAACTTTGGTTTCTTTGGTTGTTGGTGAATAACTGAGTAAACGTCCTGTGGAGCTAACTTCTACAAAATCGTATGCAAGTTGCTCATGACCAAAACGCTGTGATGCATCTGAAAACCAAATAGTGCCATCTTGAGCAATATCTAAATGATCAACAAACTTCATCTTAATGCCACTTATCGCATCTACCAGTACTGTGACTTCACCGGCCGTTTCACCAGCCACAGCTACTGACAATAGACCTTTTATAGAGTCTGTTACAATTAAATTGCCTGCGTGATCAAACTTCATCCCAAGTGGTCTTCCACCGGTATTAGTTAATAACTGAATATCTGAATGGCCACCTTTGTTCAACAAAAAACTAATTATACGGCCATCTTCAAAACCCGTATAAAAACGCCCATTTTTTCCTAATACGATATCCTCTGGACCAAGCCCAACATCTTGTAAAATCAATTGGCTTTGGTCTAAAACGGTGTTTTTAGTAAAAGTACCTGTGAAATGAGGATTTTTATTGGGTGACCAGCTCTGAGGTTGTAAAGAAGAGTTAAACCATAACAAAACCAACAAACTTGTAATGGTGAGTAGAACGACAGCTAACGCCTTGATAAACTTCATTTGATCCCTTGTTCCTAAACTAATGAAAGCAACAACAATATAAAACGATCAAGACCACAAATATACGATTATTTTTTATATTCAAATAAATATAAAAAAAGGCCATTTAAATGATGGCCTTTTTTATTGCAGCAGAACTGCTTCAATATCTAGTTGTAACTGTACTTAGAGAAACTGTATTTACAATTTAGCTTCCAATTCAGGTAAAACGTCGAATAAATCAGCTTCTAATCCATAATCAGCAACTTGGAAAATTGGAGCTTCAGGATCTTTGTTAATTGCCACAATAACTTTTGAATCTTTCATACCTGCTAAATGCTGTATAGCACCAGATATTCCAACGGCAATATATAAGTCAGGAGCTACAATCTTACCCGTTTGACCAACTTGCATATCATTTGGTACAAAGCCAGCATCTACTGCAGCACGTGATGCACCAATAGCAGCTCCTAGCTTATCGGCAATACCGTCTAACAACTTAAAGTTGTCGCCGTTTTGCATACCACGACCGCCAGAGATAACAATACTTGCAGCACCTAAATCAGGACGAGCAGAAACTGTTAATTCATCTTTAACATGGCTAGATATACCAGCGTCCGTTACGTTTGAAAGATTTACGACTTCAGTACTGTTATCTGTACCAGCTGCATCAAATGCAGTTGCTCTGACCGTAAGTACTTTTGTCTTATCTAAGCTTTTTACTGTTGCAATCGCGTTACCTGCATAAATTGGGCGAACAAATGTATCAGAACTTTCAACGCCAATAACATCTGAAATTTGTGCAACATCTAACAAAGCAGCAACACGAGGCATAAAGTTTTTACCTGTGGTTAACGCTGTTGCCATTATAGTGTCGTAATCGGCAGCTAATTCTAAAACTAACGCACTTACATTTTCAGCTAGTTGATGTTCGTAAGCCGCATTATCAGCAACTAATACTTTAGTTACACCTGTTATCTTTGCAGCTTGCTCGACAACTGACTGACAATTAGCGCCGGCAACTAAAACATGTACGTCACTGCCAATTTTTAACGCTGCTGTTACCGTTTTAAGAGTGTCAGCTTTTAACTCACTATTGTCGTGTTCTGCGTAAACTAAAATGCTCATGAGATCACCTTCGCTTCAGTTTTCAATTTTTCTATTAATTCATCAATGGAGCCAACCATTATACCGGCTTGACGTTCTGCAGGAGAAGCCACTTTTAACAATGACGTACGAGCCGTTAAGTCAATACCAAAATCCGCCGCTGGTTTAACATCTAACGGTTTACGTTTTGCTTTCATTATATTTGGTAACGACGCATAACGCGGTTCATTTAAACGTAAATCTGTTGTCACTATTGCAGGAAGTGTTAACGCAAGAGTTTGCAATCCACCATCAACTTCACGCGTAACATTAACTTTATCACCTTCAACAACGACTTCAGAAGCAAACGTACCTTGTGCCATTCCTGTTAGCGCCGCTAACATTTGACCCGTTTGATTGTTGTCGCTGTCGATTGACTGCTTACCTAAAATAACTAGCTGAGGCTGTTCTTCTTCAACTACTTTTTGTAACAGTTTTGCGATATTAAGCGCATCTAATGATTCATCAGTTTCTATTTGAATAGCACGATCAGCCCCAAGAGCAAGTGCTGTTCTTAGCTGTTCTTGACAGGTTTTATCACCAATTGATACAACAATAATTTCGGTTACTGTGCCTGCTTCTTTAAGACGTACAGCTTCTTCAACTGCTATCTCACAAAATGGGTTGATTGCCATTTTAGTGTTAGTTAAATCAACATCAGAATTATCGGCTTTAACACGTACTTTGACGTTGTAATCAATTACACGTTTTATTGGAACTAATACTTTCATTAAAATTACTCTCTTTTAATTTTTATACTTTTATAATCAGAGTTGATAACAATTTACTTTATTTTTTACAAAATTTAAACGGATGTTTAAATTATTTTATACTTATTACATCAAATGCTGTTAATCATAATTATTTAACAGGTGCCTATGTCATATAGACAATCTATCCAGCTTTGTCATTAACTCAACGATTATTTCTCATCATACTTCCAACTTAGATGGGTTTTAAATAACACGATTCAACAGTCATTAAGTTTATAACTAGATTTATTATTTATCTAATTGGTAAATAAACTTTACATCACTCAATTCAACTTATATCTATTATTACTCTATTCGAGGAATATTTTTTTGTAATCCACCTCGATTTACTGCTAGTCTGACCAGATAAAATTAAACTTATTGAGGAAGTTGAAATGCCTGAATACAAAGCCCCATTACGCGATTACAAATTTGTCATGCAAGAATTGTTAGATTGTGAAACTCACTATACAAATCTTGGTTATGAAGACGCTAGTCTTGATATGGTTGATGCCATACTCTCTGAAGCTGGAAAGTTTACCGAGCAGGTTATCGCCCCTTTAAACCAAATAGGTGATGAACAAGGCTGTACGTGGACAGACGGACAAGTCACCACACCTGATGGTTTTAAAGAAGCATATCAACAATACGTTGACGGTGGTTGGCCAACGTTGTCTTTGCCTGAAGAGTTTGGTGGACAAAACTTACCCCATTCAATCAATACAGTAATGGGCGAAATGATGTCTGCAGCCAATCATAGTTTTGCTATGTATCCTGGTTTAAGTCACGGCGCTATTGCCACTTTAATGGCACACGGTACAGATTTACAAAAAACAATGTTTTTACCTAAATTAGTTGAAGGTAGTTGGACAGGTACTATGTGCCTGACAGAAGCGCATTGTGGGACAGATTTGGGCATGTTACGTACAAAGGCTGAATTGAACGACGACGGTTCCTATCGATTAAATGGTAGCAAAATATTTATATCGGCCGGTGAACATGATCTTTCTGACAACATAGTTCATATCGTTATTGCTCGTATACCAGGTTCTCCAGAAGGTACTCGCGGCATTTCATTATTTGCGGTACCTAAATTCAACATCTCAGACAGTAGTGAGATTCAAGACAGAAATGGCGTTAATTGTGGTTCTATTGAACATAAAATGGGGATTAATGCCAACGCTACATGTGTGATCAATTTCGACAATGCGAAAGGTTATTTAATTGGCGAGATCAATCGTGGATTAAATTGTATGTTTACCTTTATGAATGCAGCTCGCTTAGGTGTAGCCAATGAAGGAGTCGCTGCATCAGAGGCTTCATTTCAAGGAGCGCTAGCTTATGCAAAAGATCGCTTACAAATGCGCTCTATGACTGGTGTTAAAAACCCTAATGGTCCTGCGGATCCAATAATAGTACATCCAGATGTAAGACGAATGATACTAACTCAAAAAGCATTTGCTGAGGGTGGACGTGCATTAGCCTCTGATTTAGCACAACTAGTAGATATAGGTCATGCAAGTAAAGATGACGAGCAAAAAGCACAAGCTGAAGCTAAACTTGCCTTTTTAACTCCTATTGCAAAAGCATTTTTAACTGAAACCGGATTAGAGTCTACTAGCCACGGCATTCAAGTATTTGGCGGCCATGGTTTTATTAAAGAATGGGGCATGGAGCAACTGTTACGAGATACCAAAATAAGCTGTTTGTATGAAGGCACCACTGGTATACAAGCTTTGGACTTATTAGGCCGTAAGGTATTAGGTTCTAAAGGCGAGTTGTTAAAAGGCTTTGCAACAGAAGTGGGAACATTTTGCCAAGTAAATGCTGTAAATCCAGTATTAACTGATCATTGCAAAACGTTAGGGGGGTACCTTCAAGAATGGCAAACAACTACTATGGATATTGGCCAAAAATCAGCAACTAACCCTGATGAAGTTGGTGCCGCATCTGTTGATTACCTAATGTATTCAGGCTATATCACACTAGCTTATTATTGGGTAAAAATGATGGCCTGTGCACAGCAAAAATTAGATGTTGGAACTGATGAGAAAGATTTTTACTTAGCAAAAATACAAACTGGAAAGTTTTATTTCGACAGGATCCTACCTAGAGCAAAAGGTCATGTTGCATGTATAGCCGCAGGTGCTGACAGCATGATGGCAATAGATTCAGAGCATTTTGTTTTTTAAGGGATTAAATACGCTTTAATAAAAAGGCCGCATATTAACTACAATACGCGGCCTTTTTTGATCTATTTATTTAACACAACAGTTTACAGCTGAGTTACGTTTCTTACCTGAAAATATTAAACTTGTTATACCAAATTCATTAAGTAAATACTTAATGAATTTGGTATTAATCCAGTATAGGGAATGTTATTGCTGGCTTTTCGACGGAAAAACCTGCGGCATGAAAATGACCGCCACCACCAAAGTTATTAGCAATAGCAGAAACATCAACACCATCTTCAGCTGAGCGTAATGAATAAATACGTTTAGTATCTGTTTCAAAATACATAACGGCAAACGGATGTCCTTGGCATAACTCATTACCCAAATCACTAATAAGTGTGGTGGTATTAACGCAAGGGACTAAGTAACCACATAATGAGATCATCTCAGGTGTTTTTTTCATCGCACGTTTAATTTCCATTTGTTGGTAAGCTAAGATGGTTCTGCCCTGCTCTATAATCGGTAATACGGCTTCATCAGTTAAAAGCTCACTCCAGGCTTCAAAACTCATTTCCATGAGTTGTAAACCAGCTGAAAACTCTTTGCTATCTGGTAATTCCCATTGCCAAATATCACGATCTTGAATATAAGCAATTAACTTAGGAACGGGTAATTGCGGATTAAAGTGTTCCCACGCTAAATACGCGCCACTTTTGCTCATATCAAATTGGCAAAAATCTAACCCTTCCAAAGCCGCTTGTGCGGTTTTATGATGGTCAATAACAATTAACGATGCAGCTTGCTCATGCATTTTAATTAGCGCGTCTCTGGAATAGGCAAAATCAACGATATACACGTGTTTACCCGTCACATCTGGTGCATCATCATCATGGCGAGCAGGAAGCCACTCGTATTCTTCGTCTTTATGCTCTCGGTGCAAAAAAACATTCACTGCTAATGCAGCACCAAACCCATCAGGACAACTTTTATGATAAATACACAAGTGAGACATTAATATTCCTATTATAAAATTAGCAATTACAAAGCAAGGTAGGGATTTTGAATTAAAACATCACTAACAGCCAGATAAAACGGTATTTATTTATTACCATTACAATTGCCTTTATAAATACATTGTTTAATATATTTATTTTATCTCTTAGTAAGATCCATTTGGCAAAATAAAACGTATAGTTTTATCAACACATAATATTTAATATTAACTCTGTAAATTCATAGGATTTGTTTTGCGAAATTTAACATTAACTACCTTCTTGACTATCTCGTCAGCTATGTGCTCATTACCATTAATGGCAACCTCCACAGCTCCTGAAATCACTGACTCTACTGACGATAACAAAGATTTAGAGTTAGAAAACACATTACCTCAATCCACTCGCCCTCCTGAAACAATACGCGTTATTGGCAGTCGAGACTCTGGTATTGAACTAAGCTCAGATAAAATATTAAAAGTGCCTGGTGCTGGAAATGATCCAATTAGGGCAATAGAAAGTCTACCCGGTGTAGTATTAGCAAATGGCTTTGCACCTGCAGTAAGAGGTAGTTCACCACGAGATATGTATTACCAAACTGATGGCGTACCTGTGGGTTATGTATTTCATAACGATAGTTACAGTAGCTTTCACCCTAACTTAATTAAAAGCTTTGAATTAAAAACGGGGGCTTGGGAGTCTGGTTTTTCTGATTCTATTGGTGGTGTTATCGACACAACATTAAGAGATCCAGAAATAAAAGAACTCGGTGGTGTGGTTGACTTTAGTTTTTTACGTACTGGGTTATTAATTGAGTCAAAACTAACTGACTCATCTGCTGTTTATTTCGCAGCCAGACAAAGTTTAATTCACATTTATATAGACGCATTTCTTGAGGATGAAGATTTCGAATTTACCCAAGCACCGATAAATAACGATTACCAATTCAAGTACATTAATTATATTGATGACAATAATAAGATTGTAGTTCAAGCCACTGGCGCAAATGATGATGTTGAATTGCTATTTTCTGATGAGTCGACTGAAGTATTACAAAATCCTGAACTATCAGGTGGTATTGGATTTGATACCTATTACGACAATCAAAGTATTGTTTGGACTAACGAGTCTAATTTTGGTCAAACTCAAGTATTCCTAAACCGCTTGGTCCGCAATTCTGACTTTTTTGTTGGCCAAATAATTGAGCTTAATGCAATTACCACAGACACAATGTTTAAAGTACTCAATTCTCAGCTTCTGGATAGTGGCTCATTAAATTCTGGATTTGAATTTAGGCAACAAAACATCGACTACCAAGTAACCGGGAAAAGCTCACCTTGTAATGATGAATTTGAAATTTGTGCACCAAGTTATTACGCACCAACTGTTTCTGAAGACGCTGTCATAGACATTAACTTTATAACTATGTTTGCCGATTACGACTGGGATTTATCCGACACTGTCTTGCTACGTTTAGGTGGAGCGATAAACACTAACGATTTTAATGATGAAAGCATAGTTGAGCCAAGAGTAATGTTTAAATGGCAAGCACTCGATGACTACACGCTTAAATTCGCATATGGCCAACATCATCAATGGTTCAGGCAATACAAATACTTATCAGAAACTTTTGGTAGTCTAAACTTAGATCAAGTTACTGCTGAACATTATGTATTTGGTATTGAATACGAAGGTGATTCAGATTGGGCTTGGCGCATAGAAAGCTACTACAAAGACATGGATAATTTAATTGTTAGTAACCCATCACAGCAAGTGACATCTTTAACTGACTCAAACACTGTGATTGAAAACGATTTAATCCAAGCCGACAATTATTTGAATGCAGGCGTTGGCACCGCGTACGGCGTAGAGTTTCTGTTAAACAAAGCAATTTCTAACAACTGGTATGGTTGGTTAAGTGTTGCTTATAGTAAGACAGAGCGTACTAATGAATTAACAGGTGCAGAATTTAATTATGAATTTGATAAACCGTGGATAATTAATTTAGTGGCTAACTACGAGATAAATGACAATTGGCAATTTGGCGGCCGTTGGCGCTTCCAAAGTGGCGCGTTATATACGCCAATTAATGGTGCAACCCCGATATACCCTTTGGTTAACAACGTAGTCGATAGCAGCCAAGAACCAATTTTTTACGACCCAATTGAGGGTGATATAAACGAGCAACGTTTAGATGACTTTCATCGCTTAGACGTCAGGCTTGACTACAAAACTAATTGGTGGGGACAAGAAGCAAACTTATATTTTGAAGTGCTTAACGTGTACGGCAAAAAAAGCTTATCTGGCTATGATTACAACGAGGATTACACTGAAAGAGATCCTTCATACCAGTTCCCAGACACACCAATTCCATCAATTGGTTTGCAAATTGAGTTTTAAAGCTTGCTTACAGCATACCCCAGTAATACTGATATAAAACAAAAGGCTAGTTAACCTGGCCTTTTTATCCACATTTTCATTAACAATATCAACAGCTCATACATTTATTTACAAAGATGTATTTGACTTTAATGACGAATTAACAAACTCTAGACTCTAAAATCAAGAATAAAAATTTATGAAAATGGAGTTTATTATGTCCTTTAATCGTGTCTATCTGGCCGTCAGTGTTTTACTTGTTTCATCTGTTAATTTTTCTGTAAACGCCGATACATTAAGTGATGTTAAATCAAAGCTAGCAACGCTAAACGGCGACTCAGCACTTAATGTTGAGTTCACGTCTACCTACACAGAGAATCGAGGAGAAAGTGAAGATAGCGACGAAGAAAACAATTCCAAAAGCAAACATGGTCTAATTACTTTACCCTTGAGTTATAATCATAACGGCCTACAAATCACCTACAACAAAGACATACTAGATAAAGTCTCTGAAGAAGAAGCACAAAAAGAACAAGACGAAAGTGCTAACACACCAACGTTAAGTGCAATGGCTCGCATTGAAAGCTCAGATCTTTTAGAAAAAATGTCATCGGCACAATCTCTATTACGCTTTTTAAATAAAGCTAAATTTACCACTGAAAAACAAGTTGAATATCAAGGTGAAAAGGCAACAGAATTAAATTTTGACCTACCTATTGATAGTATTATTACTGGAGAAGAAGCGAGGGAATATATTGACGAGTTTAAAGGTCAATATCGACTTGTTGTAGATAGCCAAGGTATACCAATAGAGAGTGAATTAACTTTTTCTGGTAGCGGTAGTGCTTACGTATTTTTTAATCTTGAAATGGAACAAACCTCGACAAGCCAATATCAAGTTGTGGGCAATCGTTTAGTAAATACCAATCAAGCTTATAAAAGAAAACAATCATCAACCTTTGGCGACAGTGAGTCAGTAGGTGAAGAAACATTGGCTATAATGGCAAATGATCTTGTAGGTGATTCACAAGGCAAACTAGAAATAGGAAGTTGTAAAAAGAGTTAAAAGCACAATCACTTGCAGTGCACTTTTATGAGTGATTTTTATAAGTAATTTGTTATAAACTGGTTTTATAACAGTATGTGGCCTAAAAAATTAAGGCCACATACATGCTTTGTATTTACAAAGAGATTTATAAATATTTACAAAGCGATTTGAGATTGAACCCAACGCTTTATCTTTTGTTCCAAGATAGGCATAGGTAAAGCACCATCAATTAATATTTGTGTATGGAAGGCTTTAATATCAAATTTTTCGCCAAGTGTTTGTTTAGAATAATCACGCAACTCTTGAATTTTAAACTGACCAAGTTTGTAAGAAAGCGCCTGTCCAGGCCACGCTATATAACGTTCAACTTCAGCAACCACATCACTTTCAGCCATAGAAGAATTAGCCAACATATAATCTATCCCCTGCTGACGAGTCCAACCTTTTACATGAAATCCAGTGTCCAGCACTAAACGCATAGCACGTAACTGTTCATCTGATAAACGGCCATACCACATATATGGGTCAGTAAATAAACCTAACTCTTTACCAAGACTTTCTGCATAGAGTGCCCAACCTTCGGCAAATACAGTGTAACCACCAAATTTACGAAAATCTGGTAAGCCTTCTATTTCTTGCTGTAACGCTATTTGAAAATGATGACCTGGAGCCGCTTCATGAATAGAAAGGGTTTCAAGTAAAAACTTAGGCTGCGCTTTTAAGTTGTACGTATTGATATAAAAAATACCAGGTCGTGAACCGTCAGGTGCAGGAGATTGATACGACGCCCCCGCCGCAGATTGAGCACGATACGCTTCCACTGCTTTTACAACATACGACGCCTTTGGTGCTATATCGAACAACCGCGGTAAGCTAGCATCAATTTTTTGTTTTACATTCTCATACGCCGCAATGAGTTCATCTGCGGTATTAAAATAAAACTCATCCGAGTTACGTAAGTGATTAAAGAATGCTTTTAAATCACCTTTAAAACCAACTGTGTCTTTTACTTTTTTCATTTCAGATAAAATACGGGCAACTTCACTTAACCCTATCTGGTGTATTTCATCCGCTGACAAACTTAATGTTGTATTCGTTTTAATCTGATATTCATACCAAGCCTTACCGTTTGGCAAGTCACTATAACCAACAGAGTCTCGGCTGCTCGGTATATATTGTTCAACAAAAAACGTATTCATACGCTGATATGCTGGCACTAAACCATTCATGATAAATTCACGATATTGAGCGGTTATTTGTTGCTTTTGCTCTGGGGTAAATGACGCTGGTAAGTTTTTAATTGGTGACCAAAAAAATGAGTCTTCGGCTTTTTTTACTATATGAGTTTCAAATTGACTTTGTAGCTTTTGTGACAATGGTTTTGGTAACACAATGCTTTGTTTGATCCCCTCAGCCATTGACGCTTGTACGCTATCAAACCAAGCAATAAAACCATCTGCACGTTTTAAAAAGTCAGTATAATCTTGAACCGTATTAAATGGTTGCGCACTTTCTCCTGAGCCCAAAGATGCAAATGTATTATGCGCCCCAGACATTTGATTAATTGGCAGCATGTAACTTAAGAACTGCATGCCCTCCAATTCCAACGCTAAATCACGCTCAAGTATTTCATAACTCAACAGTGATTGCCCTGCAAGCTGCGCTTTATCGATTAATGCTAAACGTGCTTGATAATCCTTATAAAACGCGGCGACTTTAGCTCTATTTTCTTTTGAAATAACAGGGGTGAATTTATCATTGAATCCTTCACGGCCAATGTATGTGGCACCAATAGGGCTAAATACAAGTGAGTCATCGAAGTATTGAGTAACAAGTAAATCTAATTGCTGTTCATGTGATAATTCAGACATAACAGATGATTGTGTATCTGTATTTTTTAATGACGACTCTGTCTTCATACAGCCATTGAGTGTAAACATAACTGAGCAAGTAATAAGCGCTAATTTAACGGTTCTCATACGAATCCTCTAAAAGAATTATAAGGCGAGATTATGCGGTCTTTTCTATCACAAATAAAGCAATTAAGCACAGCTCATTCTAGTAGTATAAGAAATACTCAGTCACAAAATATATTAACTATGGCTAATCATCTGCCTTGATTTATCTAGAATGCGAGACAGCTCTCATTATTAAGCCCTATGGTCTTCACACCATTGGGCTTAGTTTAGGTTGAGCAATTCACGCGGTTAACGCAAATACTTAATTGCATTTAACGTTTGTTGGTTTACTAATAAATGTATACTGCACCTGCTTCAGTTGCGCTATTGTCCGTCTGATCTCCATCGATACCAGTCGCAGCACTAGATTCTTCCGTTGAACTGACGGCTAACGTAGTACCATCACTATTTAAGCTCACGGCATAACCCAAGCGGTCACCTGATTCAGTATTACTAGACTTTAAATAGGTCTTTTGGCTCCAAGCTGTGCCGTCATACGTAAACACATACACTGCACCAGCCTGATACTCACTATTATCAGTCTGATCGCCATCGACACCAGTTGCTGAACTGGCTTCTAGATACCCGGCGGCGGCTAGAGTGCTACCATCACCACTTAAGCTTAAAGAATAACCAAAACGGTCACTAGTTTCAGCGTTACTGGCTTTTAAGTAAGCTTGCTGGCTCCAAACGTTAGCACTACGAGTAAATACATACACAGCACCTGAGGACTCTGCGTTATTGTTTGTCTGATCGCCATCCACACCATTAGCATCACTGGCTTCATATCTAGAATTGATGGCTAAAGTGTTACCATCGTCACTCAAACTCAAAGCGTCACCAAAGTAATCACCCGCTTCAGAGTTACTGGATTTTATGTAAGCTTGTTGGCTCCAGGTGGTGCCGTCATACGTAAATACATATACCGCACCGGATCCACCGGCACTATTGTCATCCTGATCGCCGTCGATACCGGTGGCAATACTAGCTTCACTGGTTGCACTAACAGCCAACGTATTGCCGTTGTCACTCAAACTCACAGCGTCACCAAAATGATCACTTTTATCGGTATTACTGGCTTTTATGTAGGCTTCTTGGCTCCAACTGGTGCCGTCATGCGTAAACATATAGACCGCACCGGACCACAGTGTACTGTTGTCCGTTTGATCGCCATCAATACCCGTTGCAGAGCTGGATTCCGAAGAACCGACGGCTAATCTTTTACCGTCGCTACTCAAGCTTACATCGTTACCAAAATAATCACTTGCTCCAGCATTGCTGGCTTTTATGTAAGCCTCTTGACTCCAAGTTGCACCGCTGCGACTGAATACATACACAGCACCGGCATCGCTTGCGCTATTGTCAGTCTGTTCACCATCGATACCCGTTGCAGCACTGTTTTCTGAACGAGCACTGACGGCCAAAGTGTTGCCATCACTACTTAAGCTAACAGAACTACCAAATTGATCACCTGTTTCGGTATTGCTGGCTTTTAAGTAGGCTTCTTGACTCCAAGTACTACCGTCATAAGTAAACACATATACGGCACCGGCATTGCTTACACTATTGTCAGTCTGATCGCCATTCACCCCAGTCGCACTACTGTCTTCACCGGTCGCACTGATGACTAATGTGTTGCCATCGTCACTTAAGCTCACAGATTTACCAAAGTAATCATTTGCGCCGGTATTGCTAGCTTTAAAATAACCAATGGCATCAGCTAGATTATCGGTAACGGTGACAGTGCTGCTGTCTGTGCAGCCCGCATCATTACAAGTCGATAAAATATAACTCGCGTTAATGCGAGCATATAACGTAACGATATGATCATAACTTTGCTCACCGGCGGCAATGTCACTGCCTACTTGGGTAAAGCCAGAACCGCCGTCAGCATTTTCCAATAGCTGATAATAAGTAGCATCGCTAACGTCGGTCCAACTAAAGTTAAAAGTTTTCACCGACTGGATAATTAAGCTCGGCTGTGCAGCAACTGTAGGTGCAAGGGAATCGTTTCCACCGTTTTCACCACCACTGCTAGTACCACTGCCACCACCGCAGGCACTTAATACTAAGACACTGAATAAAGTGAATATTTTAACGTATTGATTCATCATTAATCCTTATTGCTAAATGTTATGAATTTCAATGTAAGACTTGAATAAATTATGAAGGTAAAGGACAAGAAAATAGTCCGTCTCGGGCAATTCGAACTTAATATTGAAAATATTGTTACCGAGGCTATATGACATTTTTATGATAAATGGGCTCTAAAGATGAGTGATGGCTTTCAAAAACTTATTAAACACTCCACTTCCATTTCTAGGATAAATATTTGAATAACCCAAAGAGTAAAACCTTTAATGAATACGACACCGGATTCAATTTCATGTCTAGTTGAAGGAGGTAACAGTTTATACGCTGATAAAAAAAGATTATATACTTGAGTATTGATTGGATAATCTGTAAAAATTGAAATATCTAAAACCGTATTAATAAAATATCAATAGATGACATATTCAAAGCATTTACATGAACTAAAAAATAGTCGCGGTTATACATTTAACAACCAGACATTACCGCTACAACCTCTATCACTTAGAGATTTACAGAAAGCATACCTTTGGGTTACGCACTAAAATTGACACTAACTGATAATACTTGTTCCTGAACCAAGGGCGATTGAGTTATGATTTAATAACTCAATATAAATTGTTATTACAGAAAATAGAAAATCGGCAGTTAACTAGGTATAACGTTAATTCCCATCGGCATTTTATATGTGAAATTAAAGTGAAGTATTGTTTTCTCAGAGGAGAAGTTTGAATATGCAGTCAACGTCCAGCCAATCCCAAGGGTTATTACTTTTTAAATTAACTCAGTTACAAAACTTTGCATTAGGCACTTTAAAAATACAAGAAATTGTTCCTTATCAGAGTCTCACACAAATACCAAAATCAGAGCCAAACGTACTTGGTGCTGTACATATTCGTGGTAAAACCATTGCTGTTATTGATATGGCAGCAGCAGTTGGTTACGCTCCAATAGTTGAAGCTGAGAGAGAGTCAGCTGTTATTTTAATTACGGACTGTAGCCGAATGACGGTTGGTTTTTTAGTTAGAAAAATCGAGCGTATTATCGAATGTAATTGGAAAAGTATTGAACCTCCACCTCATCATTTAGGCCATAAAACTTATATTACAGGTATTACACGTTTCGACGACCAACTTATCCAGTTATTGGACATTGAGTTATTACTTGCTCAGGTTTTCCCTGATGACGCAGATACTGCAATTGAAATAACAGGCGTACAAAAAGGGTTATTACAAAACTCACATATTTTATTAGTTGATGACTCCGCAGTTGCCAGAAAGCAGCTCGAAACCGCACTAACAAATATCGACGTCCCATTTAAAGTCTGTAAAAACGGCAACGATGCGTTAAGCGTTATGAAAGCTTGTGCAGAAAAAGATAACCCGATTGACATATTAGTCAGTGACATAGAGATGCCGGGGCTAGACGGATACGAGCTCGCATTTGAAGTACGTGACGCCGATATACTGGCTAAAACATACATAATACTGCACAGTTCCCTATCTAGCAGCATGAGTATTAGCCGCGCCACAGAAGTTGGTGCAGATGAAGCATTGACTAAATTTGAAGCACAAGAACTAGTAACGGCTATGTTACGTGGTGCTACCCAAGATAAATAAGTTAAGCGGTGGTTTTGGCTTGCGCTAAAAAAGACAAGGCTTAATTGAAACGAATAAAAAAACCTCATATTGATGAGGTTTTTATTATTGCAGCTTGAATATTCTTGTATCTGTTATCACCTAAACTATGTTTTAAATTTACTCGTCACTAAAGAGATCTTTTGAGCTTGCTCTTCAATACGAGAAAATTGTTCATTCGCACTTTCCGACGTATTACCTATTTTATCAGCTAACGTGGCAACATCACTAACACTCTTAGCCACGTCTTTCATAACCTCAGATTGTTCGTTGGCCGATGTAGATACCAATACATTCATTTCTGTTAGTTGATTAATTGACTCGCTACTTGAACCAATTACAGCTGTGATTTTACCCATAGCTTCAACAACCGCAGAGTGTTTAACCTCTGTGTCTGACATATCTTGGATTGTTTTATCGGCACTAGTTTGTAACTGTTCTAATATTCTTTTTATTTCAATTGTACTTTCTTGGCTACGTTGAGCTAGATTTCGAACCTCGTCAGCAACAACAGCAAAACCACGCCCTAACTCTCCCGCTCTAGCAGCTTCAATCGCTGCATTTAGAGCAAGTAAATTAGTTTGCTCGGATATGCCTTGAATAATAGATAGTGCAGAATTAATTGCTTCAACATTCCCACCTAACTCTTGAATTGAATGCTCTACATTTTTTAATACACTATTCAAACCATCAAGCTCTTCGCCTGACACATGCACGAGTTCTAATACATGCCTAACTTCTTTTTCCGTTGCTTCTGCCGACTCTTTTGTATTATTGGCATTATCAGCTATAGCCGCTGCAGACATAGACGTTTGCTCTACTGCTGCGGCAATTGATGTGGTTTCTTGAATTTGCACTAAGGATGATTGTGACAATTCTCTACCTTGCTCTCTAGATAAAGTAGCAATGTTATTCAGTTCATCACATGACTCCTTCAATAATTTGATATCGAACGCCATGGCTTTAAGAAACTTATTAAACCCAACTGCAATGTTATCTAATATATCAAGAGAACTATTAGGGACTGTTGTTGTTAAATCACCCTCACCGTCTGCTAGTTTTTTTACTGAAGACTCCAGCGTATTAAGCCCGTTGAGTATCGTTCTTACTGAAAAGAAAGAAGCTATAGCAACAATCAGTGATATAACAGCTACAATTGAGATATTTTGTACTAAGCTCGTGCTTTTGGTTTTATCAAGCGCGTGATTGATTTCATTAACTAGTACCTCAGTACCATCAATAAAAAAGCCTGTAGAAATAATCGTGTCCCATTGCTTGATATAGTGAGAGTAACTATATTTCGCTGACGGTTCGGTTTCCCCAGCTTTAGGAAAATAATATGTAGTATAACCATCACCGCTTTGTACGGCTTTTATGATATTTCTGACAATGTAATTTCCTTTTTTATCTTTAGAGTCTATAAAGTTATCTCCAATACCTTTCCCTGCACCACTCATCAACCGGATGCCTTGTATATCATAAGCAAATAAATTACCGGTTCCATTATCAAATTTAATAGTGTGTAAAAAATCTAGCGCGTCTTTCAAGCCTTCTTTTCCCGGTCGTTTAAGATATGGTTGAAGTAAACTCATTGAAGAGTCTATAACGGTACGAAGACGCTTTTTCTCCGTTTCAATAATTGCATGTTCACTGATCTCTGAAACTTGCTCACTGACACTATTGAGTGTATATATCTGAATAAATAAACTGGATATTGCGAGTATCAAAAAAGGGGCAAATGCAAAAAGGTATATCCTAAGTTTTAATGAATGAAACATAAACAACTGCCTATTTTTAATTAAATGTTAATAGATTAAATTAGGTTGTGATACACACAACCGATACATAAATCTCACTAAGTATTACAATATTGCTTTAAAGCTTTTTTTCACATAAAAATGAAGTCTGGTTATATCACCTTCATCACCACTAACTACCGTTCTACTCGCTTGAGTGATCCCAGCTCCAATATTTAAACTAGGAGCAATGGTGTAAATTGCATTTGCATGAAGTGTAGTGATTTTTTGATTAACACTACCTACAGTTAAATCTTCATCTACATCGACATCTATAACCCCATACCCTAGGTTGTAACGCATTTTATCTAATTTGTATTGAAGCATGAAGTTACCAGCCCAAGTCGTTTCAGTTTCCAGCTTCCCTTCACTAGTCAAAATAGCTGCGCGCCAAGGGTTACTATAAATATAACGACCGATACCATCTCCACCATGAAGATTAAGTTTCATATTTAAACTTTTGCTAAAATTAATTTTACTTGATAAACCAATTCCCCAACCTACAGTACTATCAGATACTCCATTTCCAATACCATCGGTTACTACTGTATCAACGCCTAAACGACGAAATACAAAGCTAGCTCTTACGTGACCAAAATCTGTTTTATTAAAATACGTTCCTACAATATCTGGAATCGAATCATCTTCAGAGGCATTACTGCCTGGAGCTGGAGTACCTAGGTTAAAATCAGTATCTGGGTTCTCTAAAGAAAAAACCAACTTATCTCCTCCACCTAAAGGCTTTGTGTAGCGTATTTGCGCTTGTCGTAGCATGGAGCGCCCGACTAAGCTGCTTAATGTCATACCTTCAGGGAAGGCTCCTAAATCAACAAAGTTTGTCCACGTTTGACCAACCAACCAATTATCCCAACTAATCCACGCCTGTCTTAATCTTGGCTCATAAGAATTAGATACGGTATCGTCATCAGTACCAGAACCTGTATCAATTCGACCTAAAAGGTCGAATTCCAAACTGGTTTTTATTGACTTACCTTCAAACGGCGTTTCACTGTTGATATAAAATCTAGATTCACGAGCGTGCATTTTTGTACCACCAGCTCTTTCAGCTGATGCGGTTCCGTCTAATGGAATAGATCTAAAATTAAGTAAGTCATAACCTCTAGGCCCAACTGAATTATTGACACTACTGTCGTAATAAGAGTCAAACTTAATGAAGCCACCCACTGTGATTTTAGGATCATCTGCAGCATATACCGACGAGATAAAAGTCGTTACTATTACACTGATTACACTGATGGTTTTTTGCATTATTTACACCTAAAGCTATTGAATTAAATGAAAAACTTACTTTGTTTATAGTAGCCACATATTGAATAGTCAAAACATTCGTTTGATTATTTATCGACCTAAGACAGCAAAACTATAGATATTATTTTATACCGACGGAAAAGTGATATTTCTTTTGATTTAAATGCACATGTTCAGGTTATTCACTTTCAATGGTCTAAGTTTTATTGGAGGTTTTATTGGATATTCGAATGTTGATTAAGATCCGCTTTACTTCATTATTAGAAAAGCCAACTTTTTTCACATCATGGATGATGGGATGTCATCTAAACATGGATGTTTTTAAAGATGACCACATCATGGATGATGGGATGTCATCTAAACATGGATGTTTTTAAAGATGACCACATCATGGATGATGGGATGTCATCTAAACATGGACATTTATGAAAAGGTGGCATCAATACAAGGGAGTTATTGATGACCACCATGGATGTATTCGCTTAAGTTGGCCAGATTAAATAAAATCAGACAACCTGCACTATTGGATAAAACGAAAGGAACTACAGTTCTTCTTCAGTACTGTTTAAATGCCCTTGCATTCTCTCTAACAAGTCCCCTTCAATTGGTACGGCTTTACCTGTTTTCTGGTTTAACACGACAAAAGTAATATCCGCATCAGCTACCGCGACACCACTTCCTGAAATTGAAATTCCTTGATGAAAAACTGCGCTTTTCCCACTGACTTTAGACAAAGCGGTTTTTACATCTAAGGTATGGCCCATAGTAGCTGAGGAACGATAATTGATATTAATGTTTACAATCACCCAAGCTAAACCTAAGGATTGAAAAAACTCAATATCACCACTGTCTTCCAAATATTCCCAACGAGCTTCTTCTAAAAATTCTAAATACCTAGCGTTGTTAACATGTTGGTAAACGTCTAAATGAAAACCGCGTACTTTAATTTGTGATGTATGGCTCATGGCTTTTCTTCTTTTTGTAGTTATGTATTTGTTTAGCTTTTACGTTTAACTTATCTGCGTGGGCGTTTTTTCTTTTTGTTGTCTTCAAATGCTTGTTTTTTGGCTAAACGTTCAGCTTCTTGTATTTTACCAATCGCTTTTGCTTCAATACCTTGTTCAACCGTTTCTAAAGTAATTGGTCCAAGTGTTCCTGAGCGATAATCATTTAAGATAATTTCTGATACTTTATATAAGTCGGCTATTCCACCTTTACGCACACAGGCACGGTTTACTGCAATTGCATCCATCACTTCAATAGGTGCGTCTGGCATGTCTTTCAACTGATAACGCTCGATTAATAATTCCGGATAATGCTCCATTAAATATTCAATGGCGTAATATGCTATGTCTTCTTTTTCAGTAACTGTATCTTTAATGCCACCTGTAATAGCAAGACGATAACCACAATCCTCTGGCTCTAATTTAGGCCATAAAAATCCAGGCGTGTCGTGCAATACAATATTGTTGTCCAAGCGAATACGTTGCTGTGCTTTGGTTACACCAGCTTCATTGCCGGTTTTAGCTATGATGCGGTCGGCTAAAATATTAATAGTGGTAGATTTACCTACATTTGGAATACCACAAATAAGTGCACGTAATTGTTTGTCTTGGCTAACTCTATGAGGAACCATGGCTGAAATTACATTCAGTAAATCTTTAATTTGTTTGGTGTCTTGAGAAGTAACCGCAATGGCTTTAATGCCACGTTCTTGTTCCAAATGTTCTAACCATTTTTGCGTTTGAACTGGGTCTGCCAAGTCGCTTTTGTTTAGAATTTTTAGAACTGGCGTATCACCTCTAAGTTCTGGTACTAAAGGATTTTCACTAGAAAATGGAATTCTGGCATCAAGTATTTCTATGATCACATCTACCTGAGGCATGATCTCTGCAATTTCTTTTCGAGCTTTATGCATGTGGCCCGGAAACCAGTTAATTGCCATTTTATCTCCGTTGATTTTGTGCGGCTTATTGTCGGACAAAAGTTAATACTAAATTTAATTGCGCCGATTTTACCGTGTTTAGCCCACTTCATAAACGACTAATTACTGGTTTTCATTTTTACTTGAAAATAATCGTCATTATTTAGCTTAAGTATTGAAATATGCTTTGCTGACCACCACACTAGTAATCAAATTAATTGATGGAAATAATTATGAAAACAGCTGTTATTACAGGTGCAAATCGAGGAATTGGTTTAGCTATGAGTCAGCAACTTTCTGACAAAGGGTGGGATATTATTGCCATTTGTCGTTCAGAGTCAGACGAAATATCAGCCATAGCTAGCATGGTGATTTCTGGAATTGATGTAACAAATCCAGATGATATTCAGCAGATCAAAAAAATAATTGGCGACCAACAAGTAGATTTGCTCGTTAACAATGCAGGTTTATTACGAAACGAAGAGCTTGGTGAAATTGATTACGACTCACTTCGTGAACAGTTTGAAGTCAATGCATTGTCTCCATTACAAGTAACAGAAGCACTTATTCCTAACATGGTAGAAGGCAGTAAAATTGCTAACATCACTAGTCGCATGGGTTCAATTGCTGATAATGACTCAGGTGGTCGTTACGGATACCGAGCGTCAAAAGCAGCATTAAATGCGATTGGTAAATCTCTAGCTGAAGATCTTAAAGTTAAAGGCATCGCGGTTGTGCAATTACATCCAGGCTGGGTACAAACTCGCATGGTTGCATTCAGTGGATTGATAAGTGCAGAAGAATCAGCAGCAGGTTTAGTTGAGCGTATAGAAGAACTAGACTTATCTACCACAGGTGGATTTTGGCATACCAATGGCGAAGAGCTTCCTTGGTGATCAGCGGCTTAAGTAATCGTGGTGTTTTTACTAATCGAACATTTTTAATAATGACATGTGCTTTTATTACTAGCAGTACTGTATCTTAAGCAGGTTATTAGCTACAATTCGCAACAAAATTAAAATCTAATTATTAGGAAATATTATGGTTGTTTTAACAACAAACTTTGGCGACATCAAAATTGAATTATTCGCTGAAGAAGCACCAAAAACAGTAGAAAACTTTTTAAATTATGTAGAGTCTGGTTTTTATGATGGTGTTATATTTCACCGTGTAATTCCTGGTTTCATGGTGCAAGGTGGCGGCATGTTACCTGGTATGGAAGAGAAAGACGGTAATGCGTCAATTAATAATGAAGCAAACAACGGTGTTAAAAATGAACGTGGTACGTTAGCAATGGCTCGTACACAAGAACCTCATTCAGCTTCTTCACAGTTCTTCATTAACAGTTCAGACAATGAGTTTTTAAACTTCCGTTCTGAAACATCTGATGGTTGGGGATACTGTGTATTCGCAAAAGTTGTTGAAGGCATGGACGTTGTAGACAAAATATCTGCAACTAAAACAGGTCGTTCTGGTTACCACCAAGATGTACCAACTGAAGATGTTATTATCGAAAAAGCAGTTGTTACTGACTAAATATCCCATGTACTTAACATGAGATAACGGTTGAGAAACCAAAAAATATAGGGCATCTTAACGGTGCCCTTTTTATTACACACTTTTATTTTTACTCAGTAAGAAATCTTATGTCCTCCATTTTAGTCATTGCGGATCTTCATTTAAGCTCAGAACGTCCTGACATTAGCCAATGCTTTTTTGACTTTTTAATTACTGAATCAAATCAACACAAAGCTTTGTATATTTTAGGTGATTTGTTTGACGCTTGGATTGGTGACGACAATATCAATCCATTTACCGACAAAGTAGCTCAAGCAATTAAAGGCTTTTCAGCTAATACTCCTGTGTATTTTATTCACGGCAACAGAGACTTTTTACTCGGTAAAAAGTACGCAACGCGTTGCGGTATGCGCTTATTAGATGAAACCCATGTAATTAAAGAATTTAATAAAGCCATTTTATTTATGCACGGAGATCAACTTTGCTTAGATGATGTAGACTATCAACAATTTAGAAAAACCAGCCGTTCTTGGTGGTGGCAAACCATTATGCTTTCTTTACCTTTGTCTTTTAGACAAAAAAAAGCAGCGAAATACCGTAAACTAAGCAAACTAAGCCAAATGGATAAGTCAGACGAAATCATGGATGTTACTGATTTAGAAGTACAACGTGTTATCGAGCAAAGCAGCTGCGACTGGTTAGTACACGGACACACTCACAGACCAAACATTCACCAATTAGCCAATCACAAACAACGTATTGTTGTGGGCGACTGGTACACACAAGGCTCGGTATTAGTGTTGTCAGATCAAGGTGCAGAGTTAAAGTCCTTGCTATTGAATTCTTCACTATTAAAATAACTTACAATTTAGCTATGCATTTGTTTTAGCTTCAAATAATAAAAATCAAATAAAAAATTTATAGGAAACTACTTGTGAAATTATCAAATTTATCTTTAGCATTGGGCTTAGTGGTGTCTTTGGCACTAGCCGGATGTGAACAAAAAAAAGAAGCGCCAAGCGCTGAAACCAACACCTTAAAACCAGAATTTCAATCACGCCTTGATATCTATACACCAGTAAAACTAACAGCTGATTTATCCCATTTAACTGACAAGCAAAAACAAATGATCTCTTTGTTAATTGATGCGTCTAAAATTATGGATGAATTATTTTGGCAGCAAGCTTATGGACAAAACAAAACTGAATTTTTAGCAAGTATTACTGATGAGAAAACCAGAACTTACGCCGATGTAAATTACGGCCCTTGGGATAGACTTCAAGGTGATGAGTCATTTTTAGTTGGTCACAAAGAAAAATCATTAGGGGCCCAGTTTTACCCACAAGATATGAGCAAAGAAGAATTTGAAGCGGCAGATATTGTTGATAAAACGGGTTTATACTCAGTTATTGAGCGTAACGATAAAGGCCAATTGTACTCTGTACCTTACTCTGTTTATTACCTTGAAGAATTAACTAAAGCCTCTGAATTATTACTTGAAGCGGCAAAACTAGCTAATAATAAAGAATTTGCTAATTACTTAACATTAAGAGCAGACGCGCTATTAACTAATGAATATCAAGTCTCTGACTTTGCTTGGATGGATATGAAGTCTAATCCAATTGAGTTAGTTTACGGGCCAATAGAAAACTATGAAGACATGTTATACGGATACCGTGCAGCCTTTGAAGCTTATGTATTAATTAAAGATATGTCATGGAGCCAAAAATTAGTTAAATACGCAGCAACGCTTCCTGAGTTACAAAAAGGTCTGCCAGTTGAAGATAAATACAAAGCAGAAATGCCGGGTTCAAACGCTGAGTTAAATGCCTATGATGTTGTCTATTACGCTGGTCATTCAAACGCGGGTTCTAAAACCATTGCTATTAACCTGCCAAATGATGAAAAAGTGCAATTACAAAAAGGCACTCGCCGTTTACAACTTAAAAATGCCATGCAAGCTAAGTTCGACAAAATTTTATTACCAATTGCCGACTTATTAATTGTGCCAGAACAGCGTGAAAACATTACCTTTAATGCATTTTTCAATAACACTATGTTCCACGAAGTAGCGCACGGTTTAGGTATTAAAAATACCATTAACGATAAAGGCACAGTGCGTCAGTCATTAAAAGAGCATGCATCGGCATTAGAAGAAGGCAAAGCGGATATTCTAGGTTTATACATGGTGACACAATTGTTTGAACAAGGCGTGATCACAGAAGGTAAATTAGAAGATTATTACACTACCTTCTTAGCTGGTATCTTCCGCTCAGTACGTTTTGGCGCAAGCTCTGCTCACGGTAAAGCAAACATGATCCGCTTTAACTATTTTGCAGAAAACAACGCATTTAAACGTAATGAACAAGGTTTATACAGCGTTGATATGGTTAAGATGCGTGATGCAATGAACGGCTTATCCAAACTCATATTAACTATACAAGGTAACGGTGACTACACTGGCGTAGCTAAATTAGTTGCTGAAAAAGGCGTTATAAAAGCACAACTAGCCGCTGATTTGGAAAGACTAACAACAGCAAACATCCCAGTTGATATTGTATTTGAACAAGGTAAAGAAGTATTAGGTTTATAATCAGTTAAATATTTAAACGTGGCATAAAAGAAAGGCTCCTAAATTTAGGAGCCTTTTTGTTATCTATGATTAAACTCTTAAATTAGAATTTGTATGTTGCTTTTACGTAGTAAAATCCACCATTAAATCCAAATGGCGACGTTTCGTAATATTGTCCGCCCCACTGACTATTCACACAACCACCGCACTCAGCAGCGCCGGCTTCAGTGAAGTTAATTTCAGTAGCTTGTTGGTCAAGTAAGTTCTGTGCACCAACAGATACAATTATCTCATTAGTAACAGAATAACTTAATTCAGCATCAAGAGTGACTGCGGCTTCACCTGTATTAACAGTTGCATCATAGTCAACATGCACACCTTGATATTCACCGTAATAATTACCACGAAGTAAGAAGTTTACTTTATCCCAGTTTTGCGCCCAAGTTAATGTAGCACGGTGATTTGGTAAATCATTCTCTAGACGAGATACTTTAAAGTCACCAGTGATTTCAGTAAAATTATCTACTTCAGTTTCGTTATAGTTGTAGGCCAAGCTAAAGCTCGCATTGCCATCAAACAGTTCAGCTTCGTAGTTAGCAATTAAATCAATACCTTGTGTTGTGGTATCAAAGTCATTAGTAAAGAAACTTACTAGCTGTATTGAATCTACATTAGCAACACCATCCGCTTTAAGTGCTGTTTTATCAGCGTCAGTTAATTCGTATTTAGTAGATTGAGACACACGGTCTTCAACTGAAATATTGTAGTAATCTAAGGTTACAAATATATCACCAAGCCTTAATACGGCACCTAATGTATAACTTTCTGATTGTTCAGGCGTTAACTCGGTTGCACCCAGTTGAATTGCAACAGGGTTAGTCGCTGGTAATAATGCAGAATCTACTAATACCCCGCCTTCTAATGCAGTTTGAACATTAGAATAGTTTGCTTGCCCAACTGTTGGCGCACGGAAACCTGTGCTAATAGAACTACGTAATGAGAAATCATCTGTTAGGTTATATTGCGCGGTTAGCTTGTAATTAGTATCACTCCCAAACGTAGCGTAATCTTCAAAACGTAACGCTGCACCAATTAAGAAACTGTCCGTAACTTGTGCTTCTGAGTCGACATAAAACGCAGTATTTTTACGAGTATATACACCTGCGGCTTCAGGTTTAAACCCAGGGAAACCATTTGAGCCAATACCAAAGCCTTGATCTGTATACGCACCTGCGGTGTAAGAATCTACATCACCAGCTGTCACTTCAAAAGACTCATCATGCCATTCATAACCACCAGCAAGCATTAACGACTCGAACATATCTACATCTATCTCTTTACTGAAATCCATGTTGAATGTTTTTTCTAATTGAGTGTGTTTACCTGGATTAAAATCACGTGGAGTGTCCAAACCTAACGAGGCATTGACTGTGTCATAGATAACATAACTAGATTGGTTATAACCAACTGAACCACTGAAATCATATGTTATACCACTGTCGAATTCACCACGCGTCCCCATAGTAAGTGACGTATCAACAATACTGCCACCAAAGTTAGGTGTAAAACCACCAGGTAACAGCTCATTAAAGCTAAAGCAATTATCGTTATTAAGAACATTATTGATGTAATTAGCTTGAGTTAATACATTGTCACTTGTGATAGCAACATCTTCACATGTTCTTGCAGCACCATTTGCTTGTGCAATATCACCAATTAGTAATGTCTCGCCACCATCATTTGAATACACACCACCACGGTTATGAGGGTTACGATAATAAAAGCCACCACGTACATCACGTTTAGAATAATTACCAAACATATACGCTTCGGCATCGTTTGCTAGATCTAAACCAGAGTTTACAAAAATAGTTAAATCGTCATTAACTTCAGGTGAGCCCCAAATTTGCGCTAAGTCAGAAACTGCGGTATTTCCAGCAGCTATTAAACCAGCTGCATCTGGACGTTGAACACTACGGCTAGTAGCTTCTGAGTCCTTATATTGAAAACCTACATTAACAAAACCAGCTTCTGTAAGCGGCATACCAATGTTGCCAGATATTTCTATAGATTCGCCATCACCTTCATAATAAGAACCATAACGAGCCGTTAACGAACCGCCTTCCGCATCATCTTTTAAAACAAAGTTCATAACACCAGCAATGGCATCAGACCCGTATTGAGCGGCAGCACCATCACGAAGTACTTCTACTTGTTTTATTGCTAAGCTAGGTATAACCGATATATCAGGCCCTTGAGCACCATCATTTATACCACCACCTAATAAGGCAATAACTGAAGCTTTATGACGGCGTTTACCATTTACCAGTATTAATGTGCTATCTGATGATAATCCACGCAAATTAGCAGGTTTAACTAAACTTGCAGCATCAGAGATTGGGTTACTGTGAACGTTAAAAGAAGGAATTGAGCCTTTTAGTAGCTCAAGCATATCTGTATTTCCGCCACGTTCTAACTCTTCCCCTCCGATAAGGTCAATCGGAACTGGAGAGTCATCAACTGAACGAGGCGCTCCACGTGAGCCAACTACAGCTATACGCTCTACGCTTTCAATTTTGTCATCTTCTTCCGCAAAGACTGACGTTGATACTGCTGACAATGTTAATCCTGTCACTAATGACAGTTTCACTAATCTTGATAGTGCTGTTAGTTTGTACATATATATATTCCCATATCCATATTGTTTTATTTTTTTATAGTTATTTTTTATAGTTATTATTATTTTAGGTTTAATGTTTATTAATCCATTAACCTAGTTATAAACTAATATTGATTGTTGAAAATTACAACCAATAGATATAAAAATGCAACAAATCATTAGTTTTACTAATGACTTATTGAGTTTTGGCTTAAACAAAATAACAAAGCTGTTTATTTTAAATACAATACGCGGAAAAAACAGACTCTTTGTGTGAAATAGAACCTTGTTGCATGAAACAACAAGGCTTAATGAGAACTTTGAAGGTGGTTTTTATTTGAGTGTTTTATTACTTGTTTTAATAAATGTTATATGGCGCCGTTTGACACATTCTCTAACATAGTTAACATATGCTCTACAGGCTGTGCACCTTCCATTCCGTAAGCTTCATCAATAATAAAAAACGGTACAGATTTAATACCTAACTCAGCAGCTAACGCTTCATCTTCTTTTACTTGCTCACCGTACACATCGGAGTTTAATACTTGCTCAGCTTTAGAAAAATCTATTCCTGCATCTTTTGCAATTTCTAGTAAAATAGAACTTTGGCTGATCAATGCGCCTTTAGAGAAAAAACGCTCAAATAACAGGTCTTGTACTTCCTGCTCTTTTCCAAACTCAGCGGCTAAATGAATTAAGCGCTGTGCGTTAAATGTGTTAGTCGGTTTATTAATGTCAAAATCAAGATTCAAACCGATTTCAGCACCTTGTTTAGTCATATCATCACAGAGTAACTCAGCCCACTTTAACGGCTGGTCATATTTTTTAGCTAGCAACTCATATTTATTTTCTTGATAGGATAATTCAGCTTTTGGATCTAACTCAAAACTACGCCAAATAATTTCAACGTCATCTTTACCGCCAAATTTCTCAAGTGCCATTTCAAAACGACGCTTACCAATGTAGCAGTAAGGACAAGCGATATCGGACCAAATTTCAACTTTCATTTTATTCTTCATAACATTAATAAATTAACTTACTTTTTAAGTATTAAATTGTTATGCAAATAACATGCACAAAAAAAAGCCATTGATTAAAACCAATAGCTTTTGGTTAATTCAGTATTCGGGTTTTATTTATTCCCAATAACCCTCTAACGATTTACTGATTTGTTTGAAGTCAAATTCCGAGATTTTTAATAACCACTTTTGATTGTCCACTTGCAGCCAATAACTGGTTTGTTCTGAGTTACTTTTATATAGCTTTAAAGTCAGCTTATTCGTTTTTAAATTGGCTTGTATATTTTTTTCATCTTCTACATAACTGAGCGTTATGGTTTGAAACAATTCCATCTTGTTGTGTTCAGCTAACTGTACGTCTTTGGCACTCAAGTTAAGGATGTTTCTGACTAAGCCGGTAAAAATAGAGTCGTATTGCAGTGTTTTTGCTTTTACCTTCGAGCCTTTTAAAGCGTCTTCTGAAACCATCACTAGCTCAAAATTTTCAGCTAGTGTTATTGTTGGTGAAGCGGCTTCTGTATTTGCGACTGCCTCTACTGCTAGGTTATCTACTGATTCAACAGCTTCAATTTCTTTACGTACCATTTCTTTACGTACAATTGAAAAGGCACCATCTGGCAAGCTTATATCCACTTGCCTAACTTGCTCAAATTCAACAGGTACTAGGTCTGACTTTAACCATTTAGTATCATCTTCTGGAATAGCAATATCTAGGTCAACTAAGTATGTTTGCGGCTGTCCAGCAAAGCGAACATAACGTCCGTTGGCAGAGCTACTTTCATTTCCTATCAACAACTCTATAGAGTTTGAGCCAGAGCTTAACGTTAACAATGTCGCAGCACTTGACTCATTAGCTATGTCTTGTAACCCCAAACGCTCATAATATTTTGCTTGTTTGGTTTTTAGCTCCACTATGGTCGCATCTTTAAGGTTTTGTAACAGTTTTGATAACTCAGTGACATCTGCAACATAACCAAACTTATTTGGTAGCTGCCACTGCATTAACACTTTTTTCGCGCTGACTAATGCTTTGTTTGTCACAGTTTGCATTTTAATGCCATCAACTAAATTAGCGTCAAAGTTTGCTAACAATGGTGTTTCATCAAAACTTTTTACGCCTTTATTTTGATTAACAAGATAACTACTTAACGCCAAAGCACATATACCTATAATAAAAGCTTTGATTAAAAAATTGGTCTTCATTACTTAGCCTTTTTATTACTCTGTTATTTATCTCAATACTTTATTAATTAGTTACTATTTGCTTTGATATGTCTGTGACATCTTCTGGCGATAACGCCTAGCAAATAAACCTAAACCAAAAGTTAATAACAAAGGAAATATCGCGATATTTAATAACTTAACAACCGTGCCTAATGACTCAATGTCTTTATTAAGCTGATGTTGCACTTCTCTTAACTGCTTTCTAATTTCTAGTTTTTTGGCAACAAACGATCCAACGGCGGCTTCTTGCTCTGGTGTTAATACCAAGGCACTGTTATCAACTTGCTGGTTTTGTAATTGTGCTAATTGGTTTTCTGTTTCTTCTAGTTGTAACTGTAACTGTTGCTCTTGTTCTCTGAACTTAGCTTCTGCTTCAACGGTTAATTGCTCTACAACATCAAATGGGCGCTGATATTGTCCACGACCGCGGATGGTAAGCAGTGCAGAATTCCCACCTAAATTATCTACCGCGTTAATAACAAAATCACCGTTATTGGCAAAGGGCTGTAAAACCGTTTCACCAAAGAAGTTACTGCTTTGCACCCAAAATCGGTCAGTCAATAAGTCAGTATCTGCAACTATAATTAACTGGATATCATCAGACGATTTAACCCAGTTTTTGCCGTCGATGCCTTCTGGTAAAGTTTCAAATGCAGTATTTGCTGCACCACTTACTCTTGCCGCTAAAATAAGGTTGGCATTTTTAGCGGTAAAATCAGTTAACAGAATATCAGGATTCCGCCCTGACATTTGATACCTAGATACATCACTAAAATCGCTATATTCTGAACTAGTAAGTAATGGCGATAGTGTTGTAGTCGTACCTTCCAACTGAATTAACGCCCCCATACTGGCACCATTAATACTTGATAATGAAGACGTTACAACGTCAAGTTCATCAATGTTACTTTTGTCTAATCCTAAATAACCAATATGACGACCTGGCATACCATCTGGCATCATGATCTCTAACCCTTTTGCGCCATCTAGTACAATGGAACTCTTGTCAAAATCAATTCCCCAAGCAGCAAGTAAAGGCGCTAGGTTTGAGCTTGATGCTGTTGGCAAGCCCATCATGTTTGCGCCTTGTTGGTCAGAGTCGGCTAATGGATCGACAAATACTAAAGTTTTTCCGCCACTTAACACGTATTGGTCAATTGCAAATAACTGAGCGTCGGTTAAATCTTTAGGGTGCACTAGCATTAACACTTTCGTGTCTTCTGGAATAGACTCTGCTGTTGGTTCTAATACTTTAACTTGATACAACTGCTCTAACTGAGATAACACAGCCCATTGTGGTAATGCTTGGGGTTGCCCCATTTGCATTGCCATAGGGTTTGGGTTTGCTCCACCTTGTATTGGTAAAGAAGATAAAACCGACACTTTTACAGGTGCTGGATCAGACAATCGATAAACTAATTTACTTAGTTCATATTCCAATAAGCTCTCTTGGCTCGGATCAAAAAACGCAATAATTTCTTTATCATCTATCGAGTTTGTACCCGCTAGACCAAAGTAAATTGAATCGCCTGCTGTATTAATTGGCGCGGCCACTAATCCCATTTCTGCGGCTTTATCTTCTGCTTCAGAGAATGCTTCTGGATCAATGATCTGTAGTTTTATTTTGCCACCAGCATACAATTCATATTCTTGCAGAATAGACTTCACTCGGTTGGCATAATTTCTAAGTGTGGTTAACCCTTCTGTCGCTTTATCTGAAAAGAAAAAGTACAAGGTTATTGGCTCTTCTATTTCAGACAATATCTGATGTGTGCCGTCTGTAATGGAATACACATTACCTTGGGTTAAATCCAAACGAGTTTTACTAAATAACACATTATTTAATAAAACTAAGGTTAAAAATACAAACGCGATAGCAACTAAAGCGGCAGTATAAGAAACACGTTTAACTGATAATTTTGAATTTATTTTGGTTTTCATTTCAACTCCCATTTTAGCTTGCCTTTTTATCTTCAATTATTACTAAACCAGCCGTTAACCAACTAATGATCACCAGTATAAAATACCCTACGTCATTTAGTGCTATTACGCCTTTGGCAATAGAATCAAAGTGTTGAATAAAAGATAAGGATGCAATCACGTCAATAGCCATAGTTGGCAACACTCCTTTAAATGAATTAATGACCGCTTCTGTGCCGCTTAATACAAACAGGAAACTAATAGAGATAGACAAGATAAACGCCACAACTTGTGACTTTGATAATGCAGACATACAAATACCTATGGCAAGAAATGCCCCTGCCATTAACCAACTGCCTATGTAAGCGGCAAAAATAACACCGTTATCAGGTTGACCTAAAAAGTTGATGGTTAACCATAATGGAAAAGTAAAAGCTAACGCCAGGCCTAATACTAACCATGCAGAAATAAACTTAGCGGCCATAGCTTGCAGTGCAGTAATCGGTAAGGTCATTAGTAACTCAATGCTGCCACTGCGACGCTCTTCACTCCACGATCGCATCGCAAAAGCTGGCACTAAAAATAGATATAACCAAGGATGAAAGTTAAAAAATGGTAATAAGTCGGCTTGGCCTCTTTCATATAACAAGCCCAAGTTGAATGTCATAATGCCGCTCATAATTAAAAATATGGCAATAAACACATAGGCTATGGGAGTGGCAAAAAATGACATAAATTCACGTTTAGTCAAAATTGAGATCATAGAAAATTGATTCATTACTGCTTTACTCATGTTTAAATATCCTTATGCGTCAGCCGAGTTAGATGTATCAGATGACGTTGTTAACTCACGAAATATATCGTCCAGTCGGCCTTTCTCGCTGTATATCGCATCAAACTTCCAGCCTAACTCCTGCACTTTGTCGTACACACTAGTAAAAATATTCTGCCCAGACGCTGCCAGAACTGTCACTTTATTTTTATCTTCTACAACTGAAGACACATTGATTAATGACGCTAGTTCAGTGGAATTATCAACCGCTTGTGTCAGCTCTATTGTCACAGCATGATGATAAGGGGATTTCGCTTGAAGTTGCTCTGGCGTGCCATCAAATATTTTGCTGCCGTTATTTATAATCAATGCTCGGTTACATACGGCAGTCACTTCTTCTAAAATGTGAGTAGAGATGATCACTATTTTGTCTTTGGCTAAGTTTTTAATTAATTCACGGACATGATGCTTTTGATTTGGGTCTAATCCATCTGTTGGCTCATCTAAAATAAGCACTTTTGGGTCGTGAATAATAGCTTGGGCAAGTCCAACTCGGCGTTTAAAGCCTTTGGATAAATTCTCTATGCTTTTATCTAGTACTGATGCCAGCTCTACATTTTTGATCACTCGGGCTAATCTGGTTTGTTTTTTACGGCCACTTAAACCACGAATATCTGCAATAAAACTTAAAAACTGTAACACCGTCATGTCGCCGTAGGCTGGAGCACCTTCGGGTAAATAACCTAACCCTTGTTTAATAGTTAATGCGTCGTTTTCTATATTTAAACCATTAATTAATATAGAACCTGAACTGGCGGATAAAAAGCCAGTAAGCATTTTCATTGTGGTTGATTTTCCTGCCCCATTAGGCCCTAAAAAACCAACAACCTCTCCCGGTTTGACAGTAAAAGATAAATCGTTAACGGCAACAAAGTCACCAAACTGTTTGGTTAATTTTTTTATTTCTATCATGTACTTACTTATCCATGCTTATTATCTGTACTTACAATCAGCGAATCGCAAAATATGTAACTAGCTATGTTGTCATTTTTACTAAATTCAAGGTATTAACATTAATTTTCAACCTTAAAAATACAACCAACCGTAACAATGAAAACGATACTACACTAGTTAACTATTAATACTGTTATTAACACATTCTTTAGCATCAGTAATAAAAATACAGAGATTAATATTCCACTATGCAACGTGACTGTTTAGAATGCGATTATAGAATATTAATAAAGATAAAAGTTCAATGACATCATCGGTTTATTCTCTATCTCCCATTGGTGAAATCCAATCGCCTTTTAAAGAAAAATTTGGCATTCCAAGACAACCTGGACTTTGTAATGCAGCAACAGGCAGCATAAAATTAATTGGTGATTGTAACAATGAAATGGCCGTTAAAGACTTAACCTTGCACAGCCATATTTGGATTTTATTTTTATTTCATCAAAACCTTGAACAAGGTTGGAAGTCAAGTGTAAGGCCACCAAGATTAGGTGGTAATGAAAAAACAGGTGTATTCGCCACACGATCTACCTTTAGACCAAATGGTATTGGTATGTCTGCAGTAAAACTACTCGGTGTAAGACAATCCGGTAAACAATGGTTTGTTGACGTACAAGGGTTAGATTTATTAGACGGCACGCCAGTGGTAGATATAAAACCTTATATTCCTTATTCAGATAGTATTAAAAATGCCCATTCTGAATTGGCAGAAAGTGCGCCTGAGAAAAGCCTTAATGTAGTTTTTACTCCAAACGCAAACGCTACGCTTGCGCTATATAAAGAAAGCCATCCACAACTTTCCTTATTAATTGAACAAGTGTTACAACAAGACCCAAGACCGTCTTATAAACAAAATAAAGTAGATGACAAAATTTACGGCATACGTTTATATAATTATAATATTCGCTGGCAGGTTACCAATAACCAATGTGATGTACTTGAGATTGTCTCATCAGAATAGTTAGTAAAAAATGCATAAGCCAAAATACAAAATTTATAATGTACAGAGAATTGTAAATAGTAACCCTTAACAAAACTCGTAAAATAGGAGATGTGAATTTATGACCTCTACAAATAATATGTTCAAAGCAGTATTTATTTTTAGCGTTATTTTGTCATTCCAATCACATGGAAAACTTAACTTACCACCACTACCAGAGCCTGTTACTAACAACGCCGTAGCCTCTGTCACTATTGACGGCAAACAAAGCATTTTAAGTTTTACTGGATTAACCGCAGATAAAAAAATAAGCAGCATGCACAACAAAGCATGGAGATTAGACGTTGTTGATGACGGTACTAAAAGTACTGGTAACGTAAGCAATAGCAATGTTAGCTCTGAGACAGAATCAAAACAGCTCTCTACACCTAATTTCTCTTTTGAAATCAAAGCAAACACAAAAGCCAAGGTTAAAACTGATTTTGAAAATAAGTGGCAAGCCATAACATCATTGCCATCATTACAAGAACCACATGGCCGTATTGGCAGTACAGCCGTTGGAGTTAATGACAGCGTGTATATTTTTGGCGGTTATAACTTAGGGTCATCAAAATCTTTTGATACCGCCCCCGGTGTTTATAAATACCATGTACCAACAGACACTTATGCGCAGTTAGAACCAATGCCAGTATCCGTTAATGATGCAGTAGCCTTGGTTTATCGAGACCGTTATATCTATGTAATTTCAGGTTGGAATAACGACGCTGCAGTTAACTTAGTACAAGTATTCGACACCTTAAAAAATGAATGGTTTCAAGCAAGTCCATTTATAGGCACGCCTGTTTTTGGTCATGCCGGTGGCATAGTTGATAACGTTATTATGATTTGTGATGGCGCAAAAGTAACTCCGCAACTTGCCGCAAACAGAACCATAACCCAACAAGCGAGCTGTTACTTAGGTGAAATCAACGTTACCCGAGCCGACAAAATAAGTTGGTATCAATGGGTACACCCAACCGATGTTGGCAGATTCAGAATGGCCGCAGCTGGTGATGTAGAAAACGACAGGATCATATTTGTCGGCGGAGCCAACGCACCGCATGGTGCGAATGCTGAAAGAATTGACAGTAAAGCGATTAACAGTAATTCGCAAAATGATAAGCCATTAACACCTAGCAACGAGATTTGGATTTACAATATAGGTAAACGCTCTTGGCAAGTAAGCAAAAGCCCACAAGCCAGCATGGATCAAAGAGGTTTATTAAACGTAAGCGGTAATTGGATAACCTTAGGCGGCATGTTGGATAAACAGCAAGTGACGGATAAAGTGATTGTGCATATAGGGCTTTAGCTGCGAGTTACTAGCCTCGAGTTACGAGGAATAGCTCGTAACTCGTAGAAAGACTAATGGCTTTAACAATAATTACCAATCTATTTTTACAAGCTGTCAGACCAATTAAAATAGTAGCTTTGTTATTACATTATGTTTACAAAAGTCACTTTGCTGAATAGAAAGAGGTACGCCGCTGACTACTTTTGTTATAACATATCAAAAATACTTAAATGCATAATACAGTTAGGAATTAATATGATGCTAAATCGTCTACTTGTTGGATTAACAGCCGTTGCGCTGTCTACATTAATCACAGCATGTTCCACCACAAGTACAGAAACGACAACTCAAACGTCTTTTAATTCTACAATAGCTAGCTCAAGTACTGACTCTTCAAGTTTGGTGGTTGCAACATGGAATACAGAGCATTTAGCATTTCCAATTTCTGATGGTTGCCGACCACGCACACCAGAAGAAACAACCAAACTGAAACAGTACGTAAAATCATTAAATGCGGATATTGTTGCTCTGCAAGAAGTGGCTTCCGCTGAAGCCGTTGAAACACTATTCCCAAAAGCACAATGGCAGGTTTTGATGTCAACAAGACCAGACAGCAAAACTTATGACTGTAGAGGAAGCGGCGCTAAATCAACGCAACAGAAAGTCGCATTTGCCGTCCGTAAAAACATAAAGGTATTAAATACTCAGCCTTTTGATGCATTAGCATTAAACCGTAATGGCTTACGTTATGGTTTAGAGTTAACCGTTGACTCACCAATGGGCCAAATGACACTACTTAATGTCCACATGAAAAGTGGCTGTTTTGTTGATAACTACTCAAGAGCAGATTCTGATGCATGCCTAACCTTTGCCAAACAAGCACCTATTTTAGACAAGTGGGCTGAGCAAAAAGAACAAAGCGGTATGCCTTATATGATCTTAGGTGACTTTAATCACCGTGTATCAGCGCCTTACAATCATTTAACTCGCCAGTTATCCACCAACTTAGATAGCAGTGTTAACAATGTTAGCAGCCTTGAGAACCTTGGAGCTGACATCATTGGTTGTCATCCTTATTACCCAGCGCCTATTGATCATATTTTAGCGGGTAACATGCCGAAAAAAGGCCTGCAAAAAACAATGAAAATGCATAAGTTTGACGACATGACACCAAATGCCATGTTGAGCGACCATTGTGCCTTATCTGTTGAGTTATCAAATATTACTTATCCATTATCTAATTCGGTTAAATGGCAAACCACCAGCAAAGAATACGGTTATTTGACTTCGGTTACCTATCAGCGAGCAACTGACGTGTTAAACAGCAAAACCTTACCAACAACACCTTGGGTAGTGGTAATGGATGTGGACGAAACCGTATTGGATAATAGCCAGTATCAAGTAAACGTTGAAAAAAATGGCGCAGGCTATTCACCAAAAACATGGAGCGAATGGGTTGCATCAGAACAAGCAACGCTAGTACTTGGCGTAAAAACATTTATTCAAACCGTGTTTAAACAAGGTGGCAAATTAGCGTTAATCACCAACCGCAACCGAGCACAAGACAATCATACGTGGGAAAACTTACAAGCATTAGGTATTCCAGTATCTACCGACAACACTTGCATAATGGGAAGAATAAGCGCAGATAAAGCAGCTATTGATGGTGAAACGATCATTAACGACAAAGACTTAAGACGCCAACAAATAGAAAGTGGCACAGCAAGTTGTTATGCGCTAAACAGCTCAAGAAAATCATTATTCCCAGCCCTGAAAATAATTATGCAAGTAGGCGATAACATTGAAGACTTCTCAGGGATAACGCAGGAGGAAGCAGATATTAAAATGTTGTTACCTCGCGCCAACGAGGAACTAATACTATTGCCTAATCCAATGTATGGTTCTTGGTAGTTAGCTGAAAAATACGAGGGCTTTAGTTCCGAGGTGCGAGCCCCGAGTGGCGAGGAAAAGCTAGAAGCTGAAATTAATTAACCGCCAATTTCTACTGGGTGGCTTTTTATGTATAAAAATAAGATAAACAAGTAGTTAACAATCAATCTCTTTACTGATATGACGGCATAAAAGCATCCCAATAATTGGATAATTCAACTATTGGGAATTACTTCCTATTAACTGACTGAGTATCTATGTGCTCGTCGATATAAATACCAACA
>JAWUWS010000130.1:0-27045 GCA_034111705.1 Psychrosphaera sp. | reverse complement strand
CATCAGCCGGACGCCACGTATGCATATTTGGTGTCATACGTAAGTTAGCAATTTGTTCAATTGGTTGGTGTGTTGGACCATCTTCACCTTGGCCAATTGAATCGTGGGTATAAACAAATATGTTTTGAATGCCCATTAATGCAGACATACGAACTGCGTTACGTGCGTATTCCATAAACATTAAGAAAGTCGCACCATAGTTAATAAAACCACCGTGTAATGAAATACCATTCATAATGCCGCTCATACCAAATTCGCGTACACCATAAAATATGTAGTTGCCGGCTGCATCATCTTGAATACCTTTGGAACCAGACCATAAGGTTAAGTTAGAGCCAGCAAGGTCAGCAGACCCACCTAGTAACTCAGGTAACATAGCACCAAAGGTTTCAATTGTATTTTGTGATGCTTTACGTGATGCGATTTTCTCGCCTTTTTCTTGGCACTCTAATGCGTATGCATATGCCTTTTCAGAGAAATCTTCTGGTAACTCACCTAAACTAACACGACGGTCAAATTCCGCAGCTAGTTCAGGATGAGCGTTTTTGTATGCAACAAATGGCTCGTTCCATTCAGTTTCTAATTCTGTACCGTCTTCTTTTGCATCCCAACCAGCGTAAACATCAGCAGGAATTTCAAATGCAGCATGAGGCCAATTTAATAATTCACGGGTTGCTTTAATTTCATCATCACCTAACGGTGCGCCATGACAATTATGCGTACCTTGTTTATTTGGTGAGCCAAAACCTATTGTGGTTTTACAAATGATAATTGAAGGTTTATCAGTTACTGACTGTGCTTCTTCAATCGCTGCTTTAATTGCCGCAGCATCATGTCCATCTATTGCTTCAACAACATGCCAACCGTACGCTTTAAAACGTGCAGATGTATCTTCTGTGAACCAACCTTCAACTTCACCATCAATACTAATGCCGTTATCATCGTAAAATGTGATCAATTTGCCAAGCTTCAACGTTCCCGCTAATGAACTTGCTTCATGGGAAATACCTTCCATCAAACAACCATCACCAACAAAGCAATAAGTGAAGTGATCAACTACATCGTGATCTTTACGGTTAAATTGTGCCGCAAGTGTTTTTTCAGCGATAGCCATACCAACGGCATTGGAAAGACCAGCACCTAAAGGACCCGTTGTTGTTTCAACACCTGGCGTATAACCATACTCTGGATGACCCGGGGTTTTTGAATGTAATTGACGGAAATTTTTAAGTTCATCAATAGGTAAGTCGTAGCCAGACAAATGTAATAATGAATAGATCAACATAGATCCATGACCATTAGATAAAACAAAACGATCGCGGTCAGCCCAGCTAGGGTTTGTAGGATTATGTTTTAGAAAGTCATTCCATAATACTTCAGCAATATCTGCCATTCCCATAGGTGCGCCTGGATGGCCTGAATTGGCTTTTTGCACCGCGTCCATACTTAATGCACGAATAGCATTTGCTAGGTCTCGTTTTGTTGTCATTTTGTATCCTGAATTTTGATTTTTTAATATAATTTTTGCTTAAGTCTATTTGACCTAAAATTTCCAATGAAAGCAATTACTCTAAACGATTAACTAAGATAAAAATGAAATAACCGAATATTTTCTAATTTAATTTTATATATGCTTGTAATTTAAACACGATTATCAAGGTCTATTGTATTAGGACCTTTGATCATTGAGCATATCTGTAATATTGGTCATTAATTATTTTTAATTTATACCATTACAAACTTGGAGTTTATTGTGAGCTTTAAACATTTTTTGATATTTACCTTAATCACCTTTCTTAATGCATGCAGTGATAGAGAACAGAGTTTCATGGAAGAAAGCGAGCCGCCTGTCGTGCAAAGCACAGAATGTACATCCGACCATCCAATGGTTGGTCAAACTGGTGAATTACGAACTTTATTTCATAGCGTTAGTGGCACAGCAACAATTGTGGATGACTGTACCATTGAGATAACAAACTTTAATTATGATGGCGGTGGTATAATTGTTGAAATTTATGCTGGTGTTGACGACAATTATTTTCCACCGGTAGGATTTGCGTTAAGCCAAGATATCTCAGGCCCCGCTTTTATTAACCAGACATACACGGTTCAACTACCAAGTGATAAAACCTTAGATGACTTAAATGGTATCAGTGTTTGGTGCAGTGATGTTGGTGTGAGTTTTGGCGATAGTTTGTTTAACTAATTTGTATCATTGTTTTATAAGTATCAAATAACAGAGTTGTAAGTATGTATTAATACTTACAACTCTACTTTGTATTTAAATCCCTGTAGCTAAGTACCTGTAACTAAACTTCTATAATTTATTTTTTGTTCCTTTACAAAAAATTAAATTTTTAACTAACCGGTTCGTAAATAAACAGTGAATTAAATAATAAATCTGTCGGTGTTTGTTTTCAAATCCTCAGATACTAGAGATAATTCTAAAGCTACGCCTTTAACACTTTCAGCGCCTTGCTCCATTTGTTCTGCTCTATCTGCTACTTCGTTAATATTTTCATTAATGGTTTCAATAGTGTCACTTTGATTTTGGCTTTCAAAAGTAATTTCGCCATTCATATTCGCTAAATTAAGAATAACCTCTGATAACTCATCTAACGTTTTACTTACTAATTCAACCAAATGGATCCCGCCTTCTGCAGAAACAGTAGCTTGATCCATTGATATTACAGCTTTATCTGTTGAAGTAGTTAAATGGTTAATTTGACTTTGGATGGTAACCGTACTTTCTTGAGTACGTTTAGCAAGGGTTCTTACTTCGTCAGCAACCACAGCAAACCCTCTTCCATGCTCTCCAGCCCTTGCAGCTTCAATAGCTGCATTTAAAGCAAGTAAGTTGGTTTGATCTGCAATAGAGTTAATCACACCTAATACATCGCTAATATCTTGAACATTAGTTTGTAGCTCTTTAATGACTTGTTCCGCTCCACTAATTTGTTCCACTAACTGTCTAATATTATTTGATGCTAAATTTGCTCTTTCTACATTATCTTGAGCTGATTTCCTGGCTACCTTAGTAGCGTCAAACGCAGTTCCTGTCTGCCCACTAACTTGATTAACTGACGTTGAAAAGTCAGACAAAGATTGCTTAACTTCGTGTAACTTCATATTTTGTTCAACTATCACGTTTGTGTTTTGTTCTGTTGTCACACTTAATTCTGTACCACTTGTTGCAATTCTATTTACGGCATCTTTTAAACTGGTAATGACAGTATGAATTTGTTCGATAAACTTATTAAAACCTGAACCAATTGCATCAATTTCGGCAATACTCGACTTCTCAACCCGAGACGTTAAATTCGCCTCCCCTTGAGAAAGATCAAAAAATCGGTTAGCGAGCGAATTTAGTGGTTTTATAATTGAGTTAGCGATGAAAATAGCAATAATTATAGAAATAATAGCAACAGACAGTACAACATAGATGGTTGATGTAATTATCTCATTCTCAAGCTGAATAACACCTTGCAAAGCTTCTTCAAGATCGATTTCAGATAATATCGCCCAATTTAAACCATATAATTTTATTGGGGCGTAAGTACTTAAAACGTCAACGCCTCTATAATCTTGAATAATACTAAAATCAGTTTTGCCATTAATGGCTGCTTTTGCACCAACAGAATCAACAGGTTGCAGTAGAATACTTGTGTTTGTTTTATCAATGATATCAGCAGTACTAATACCTGCTTTTTTTATCGCATTCAAATAAGACTTTTTATCTTCTAGAAAAAACCGGCTTTCACTACGTAAAGTTAAATCATCCCCAACTAAATAGATTTCTCCACTTTCACCAAAACCAGAATCTGACCACTTCTCATTTTGCGTCATTAAATTATTTATATAATCCAAAGGCATTTGTAATATAAGCACGCCTATCAAATTATTATTTTCATATATTGGGGTAGACATAAAACTTGCAGGAGCATTATATGACGGTTGGTAAGCGGTAAAATCAGTCAAGTAAACTTTTCCTTCAGATAAAGATAGAGCTTGATTATAAGCTTTAGCTATACCTGTATTTTTAAAAGGCCCACTTTTTAAACTTGTTGCGAAGTCTAGTTCTTTAAACACACTATAAACAACGTGTCCGTTATTTGGTTCGACAATAAAAACATCATAAAAACCAAACTCTTGCTGAAATTTTCTAATACTAGGATGATAACGTAAATGAACGTTGTCGTAATCAGAACCATCGTTAGCATTTGTTAAGCCGTCTTTCTCACCTAACGGTCTTGGATTTAAGCCAATATAAGTATTTTGCAGTGAGCGTGAGGACTCTGACAGTTGTGAATATACAGATCCTATATTTACATTTTTACCTACTCGTTCTTTATATTCTCTAGAAAACTCTTGTTCATAATAGGACTGCAAAGCGGACGTTTCTGTTTGGTTAGGGTAATTAAAAAATGCAGTATTAAAAGCATTAGTCGCTTCAACTGTTGAAATATCATTAGACATAACAACAATTTGCTTTTGGATAATAGTAAAATAATCTTCTATCTTGGAACTGACTAATATTCTTTTTGAGGTCAAACTTTCTTTATATTGGTCGATTGCATCACTTTCCATTTTGGTGAATGCTTGATAGGAAGTTATTGCATTAGTCAAAATAGCAATACTAATAGACATTAATGAAATTAATAACGTCAGTCTTTGTTTTAAACTCATAGCGCTCCCAAAACCTTTTTATACAACTTGCTTCATCAAAAGAGTGAATACAAATAAATTTTAACTAATATCGACCAAAATAATTAAAACATAAATATATTATGCAAAAAAGTTATATATTTTTATTCACAGTTAGTATTATTTCACTTCCTCGGCCCCTATCTAATTTTCTCAAAAAAAAAGCTTCGAATAATTCGAAGCTTTTCATCATGTTTAAGACGGTACATTTTTATGTAACCGTTTATGTTCTATTTTTTAGGGATTGGAAATCCACGGTCTCGCATTAACGCTTCAACTTTTGCATCACGGCCTCTGAATGCACGATACGCGTCTGCGGGTTCAACAGCATTACGAACAGAGAATAAATGATCGACTAATTTCTTAGCCATTTCTTTGTCGTAATAACCACCTGGTGACTCCTCGAACGCTTCTGCTGCATCTGACGTTAAAACTTCAGCCCACATATAGCCATAATAGCCGGCTGAATAGCCCTCACCAGAGAATACGTGACCAAATTGTGGTGTGCGGTGACGCATCACCATTTCTTTTGGCATATTCATACTTGCAAGCGTCTCACGCTCAAATTTGTCGATGTCTATTCCTGTTGGATCCATTGTATGTAGTTTTAAATCGATAATAGCTGACGCTAAATATTCAGTTGTTTTAAAACCTTCATTAAACGTTGCTGCTTTTTTTATTTTAGCCACTAAATCTGCAGGAATTGGCTTACCCGTTTTATTGTGTACTAAATAATTATCAATAACAGGATCTGTTGTTAACCAACGTTCCAATAACTGAGATTGGAACTCAGTGTAATCACGCACACCACCGTTTTGTGATGGGTATTCAACATTTGATGCTAAAAAGTGAAGAGCATGCCCAAATTCATGGAATAAGGTTTCAGCGTCAGACCAAGAAATTAATGTTGGCTTGCCTACTTCACCTTTAATGAAATTTGAGTTATTTGATGCTAATACATTTGTTTTACCGTCAAAACTAGTAAAGCTGCGGTAAGTAGTCGCCCACGCACCAGACCGTTTACCTTTGCGAGCATAAGGGTCTAAATACCAAATACCAACATGTTCACCACTTGATAATTTAGTTACTTCCCACACTGTTACATCAGAATTAAAAACAGGCACACTGCCTTCTTCAACTGGAGTAAATCTAAAGTCAAAAAGTTCACCTGCAACGTAAAACATTGCGTCACGTAAATTATTAAGCTGTAGATATTGTTTCACTTCATTTGAGTCTAAATCGTATTTTGCTTTACGCACTTTTTCAGCATAGAAACGATAATCCCAAGGCGCGATGGTGATCTTTGTACCTTCTGATTCTGCAACAGCTTGCATATCTGCAACTTCTTGTTCGACACGAGCAATTGCTGCTGGCCAAACCGCATCCATTAATTTAAATGCATTGTCTGGATTTTTAGCCATGCGATTTTCTAATCGCCATTCACCATAGTTTTTGTAGCCTAACAACTGCACACGCTCATGACGCAGTGCTAATATTTCTGCAATGATTTTATTATTATCAAATTCATCACCGTTATCACCACGGCTATAATACGTGTTCCAAACTTGCTCACGTAATTCACGTTCCGTTGAATATGTTAAAAACGGGTCCATAGATGAACGCGTGTTCGTAATAGCATATTGACCATCTTTATCCATTGCTTTTGCTGCTGATGCAGCCGCTGAGACTACTGACTCTGGTAAACCACCAAGCTGATCTTTGGTTAAATAAGTAACGTAGTTTTCTTCATCCGCTAAAACGTTGTTTCCAAATTTTGTGTGTAATTCAGATAGTGCTAAATTAATTTCAGCGTAACGTTTTTGAGCTTCATCATTTAATAATGCGCCACTACGAACAAAGCCTTGGTAACTTTCTTTAACCATTTTTTGTTGGTCTTTACGCAAAGTGTTCATTTCTTCACTTTCGTAAACTGCTTTAATACGTTCAAACAAACCTTTATTTTGGTTTATCTTAGAACGAAAAGCTGACAATTTAGGACTTAACGCTTTAGATACCTTACGCACTTCTGGTGAGGACTTGTTAGAACGCCAAATACCGTAATACGCAAAAATACGACTTAAATCAGAGCCCGCTCTTTCTAGTTCAACTATCGTATTTTCGAATGTTGCTGCTTCTGGATTATTAACGATAGCGTCAATTTCAGCTAAATTACGTGTCATTGCGATATCTAACGCTGGTGCTAAGTCTGTCAGCTTTACGGTGTCGAATGCTGGTACGCCTTCAAATGGGCCAGTCCATTTAGCAAGTACTGTATTGGTAGTTTCTGCCATATCAACTTTAACCGTTGAAGTATTGTCAGAATCTGGAGCTTTACCACAACCTGATAAGCTAGCCATTAACGCAATAGTTACGGCTATCGTAAGTTTATTTCTCATGAAATTCCCATTGTTTTATTTATTTTACTGTATATAACCAGAGTGTTCATTTAAGAACAAGCTTAGTCAAGATAAACGCCACGTTTATCACGATGACATCATTAATCTAAATATCTGGTCCATAAAAAAACACGATGATAAATTATCATCGTGTTTTGTTAATATGGTGCACAAACTGATATGTTTCTTATTTACTTTTCTGCTGATTTAGCAAAATCACCAGCGGTAAAGATATTAAGTTCTTTAGTTGCAATATATTTATTAAACGCTGCATTTACGTCTTCTAATGTTAATGCATTCATTTTATCAACATACTCTGTGTACCAAGATAAATCACGTTTAAGCTGTTTATTATCTGCTAATAAGCTAGCTATTGTACCGTCGTTTGACCACGATACACGTAAACCTTTTATCTCACCTTCAATGGCATCAGTCACTTCAGCTTGAGTAAACCCATCATTCACGACTTTAGCAACTTCTTCTTTATACGCTTGCACTACTTTTCTCATATTCTCAGGTGCTGCAATAGCACGCATATAAAATAAGCCGTAAGGTTCGTTAAAATCTAACTGTAAACCAGAACCCGTACCGTAACTATAACCTTCTTTAACGCGGATACGCTGCATTAATCGAGAAGCGAAGCCACTGCCACCAAATATTGCATTAGCAACTGACGCTGCATAATAATCTGGGTCTTGTTTATTTAACTCTACTCTATGACCAATAAATAAGGTTGAGTTTGCTTTATCTGGTGTTTCTATCCAGCTATCGACACCTTTAACATCTTTCATCGCGTCTTTCATTTCAACATAATCTACCGCCCCTTTAAGGTCTGAGAACAATTGTTCTAATTGAGCTGACAAAGCTTTAGGGTCAACATCACCAACCACACCAATATGAGCATTTTTCACTGACATATGAGCGCTATGTAATTTTTGCAAACGCTTACGAGTTACTTTGTTTAGCCCTGCAATTTGCTCATCTAAAGTTTGAAAAGCTAAAGGATGACCTTTTGGGTGACCGTTAATTGACTTACGAAGTGTGGCAACCGCAATAGATGCAGGTTCGTTTCGATTCGCTTCTAAGCCCGTAACCGTTGCATTTTTGTCAATAATGATCTCAGACTCTTCAAATAATGGCGTTGCTAACATTTCATGTACAAACGCTAATGTTTCATCTAAATGCGCTTTAACCGCTTTAATACTGACACTGATAGTACCTATAGAATTGGTGCGAATATTAACTGAGGCTTTTAATTCATCAAGTTTAGATGCGATATCTTCTTTAGAATATTTTGCATTGCCGCTATATAACAAGCCACCCATCAATTCAAAGTCTTGTTCATAACCTGTAAGAGAATCTACATTCCCTGTAGGCAACGTCATTCTGATTATAACTTCACCGCCACGTAGTTTTTTCGGGTAAACACTTAATGTTGTACCTACAGCCCATTCAAACTCTTGTACTCGAGATGTGATATTTTCAACATTATTATCATATACTTCTCCAGCTTCAATCGCTTCACGGCCTTTATAGGTTGCTAAAATTTCATTAATATCTTTTGCTGGGGTAATTTCAGCTCGTACAGGCTCTTTAGTTGGAATAAAACGGCCTAACGTGCGGTTACTTTGTACTAAATATTGCTCTGCAACACGTTGAACATCTTCTATTGTTACCTTCTCAACTAAATCACGGAAAAAGAATATATAACGGTAATCCCCCATTGCAATAAATTCAGATAATTCCATACCTACAGAAGTTACATTGCGTAAACCATCTTCAGTTTCTTTTAAAATAGATACTTTAGCTTGCTCAACTTCAGATTCTGATATTTTTTTGGTTTTAATATCTTCTGCTAGCGTTAATAATGCGGCTTCCATCCCAGTGATATCTTCACCTTTAAAACCTTGAGCAATGATAGTTAATGACGATGGATCTTTTGTTAGATAAGAATACGCAGCCGTTCCTGATGCCACCCCTGGTTCAACCAACATTTTTTGCATTCGACCACGAGCATTATCAGATAATAACTGAGCTAATACTTGAACAGCTGGTGTATCTTCATGTAATGCTGAAGGTACATGGTATGTAGCGGCTACGATTGGAACTTCACCTGTACGGCGTAAATTAACCACTCGGTCACCATCTTGTGTTGGTTCTACCGTATATAACTTTTCAATCTCAGTTGCTGGTTTTGCCAACATCCCAAAAGTACTTTCAACTAAAGCTAATGTTTTATCTTTATCAAAACGTCCAGCTATCGTTAACACTGCGTTATCAGGACGATAATGTTTATCATAGAATTTACGTAACTTAGCAAATGGAAAGTTTTCAACATCTGAACGTGCACCAATAGTCGAGTTTGAATAGTTGTGCCATAGATATGCTATTGAACTCATACGAGCACTTAACATCCTAAATGGACTGTTTTCACCGCGTTCCATTTCGTTACGTACTACGGTCATTTCGCTATCGAGTTCGGTTTTCGTAAAAGTTGCATTAACCATGCGGTCTGCTTCCATTCCTAACGCCCAAGCTAAGTTCTCTTCGTTAGATTCGAATAATTCAAAATAATTAGTTCTATCTAACCAAGTTGTCGCATTTACTCGCATTCCACGTTTGTTGAATTCTTTATCTATATCTTTATAGCTAGTAGAGCCTTTAAATAACATATGCTCTAACAAATGCGCCATGCCAGTTTCACCATAATTTTCATGAATAGAACCGACTTTATAAGTAATATTCACTAAGGTTTTTGGCTGTGCAGGGTCCGGATAAAGTAACACTTTCATGCCGTTAGACATTGTATATTCATCTATGCCTTCAACGTTACGAACGTAGTCAATTGTTGCAGCTGTTGTTGCTATTTTAGGATTAACTTCAGTTTCAGCATCAACTTCAGACTTACTGTTTGAACACGCCGCTAATGTTAATATTGCGACTGAAGATAACAAAGTTTTAGTTAAGCTAAACCTTTGCTTTGTAGTGTGATAAGTCATTGTCATTAATAAAATTCCAGTTTTAATTTTATTAATTTATAAAGTATTTATCCTAAAAATTCCAAATAAAACTATATTTATTTTGTAACTGTTTTTTACAGGAACTTACAACTGTAACGAATTTATAACAGTTTGAACGTACAGTAGAAAACGTATAGACGTCTAGCCGCAAAAAGTTCTAGGTGTTTTTTAGGTTTATGTATTAAAATTGCGTCATTCGACATTTAAACCTCAAATTCGATTTTAGGTTGAGTTTCTACAAAGTGAGATTATTAATGGCTAAACATTTATTTACCTCTGAGTCTGTGTCTGAAGGACACCCGGATAAAATTGCAGATCAAATCTCTGATGCTGTATTAGATGCAATATTAGAACAAGACCCGAAAGCTCGTGTTGCTTGTGAAACGTATGTGAAAACCGGTATGGTAATGGTTGGTGGTGAAATCACTACAAGTGCTTGGGTTGACATTGAAGAGCTAACTCGCAAAACCGTTAGTGAAATTGGTTATGTGCATTCTGATATGGGCTTTGATGCAAATTCATGTGCCATATTGAACACCATAGGTAAACAATCTCCAGATATTAATCAAGGTGTTGACCGTGCTAATTTATATGAACAAGGTGCTGGTGATCAAGGCTTAATGTTTGGTTACGCTTGTAATGAAACTGAAGTATTAATGCCAGCTCCAATCGAATATTCACACAGACTAGTAAAGCGTCAAGCGCAAGTTCGTAAAGATGGAACGTTGCCTTGGTTGCGCCCAGATGCAAAATCTCAAGTTACTTTTGCTTATGAAAATGGAAAACCTGTTGGCATTGACGCTGTTGTATTATCAACTCAGCATTGTGACAGTATTGGTCAAGATGATCTAATCGAAGCTGTGATGGAATCCATCATAAAACCAACGCTCCCAGCTCACTTTTTAAATAAAGACACTAAGTTCTTTATCAACCCTACTGGTCGTTTTGTAATCGGCGGACCTATGGGTGATTGTGGTTTAACCGGTCGTAAAATCATTGTTGATACATACGGTGGTATGGCAAGACACGGTGGTGGAGCTTTCTCTGGTAAAGATCCATCAAAGGTAGACCGCTCAGCAGCTTATGCCGCTCGTTATGTAGCAAAAAATCTTGTTGCTGCAGGATTAGCTGATAAAGCTGAATTACAAGTCTCTTATGCAATTGGTGTTGCAGAGCCTACATCTATCAGTATTGAAACATTTGGTACAAGTAAATTAAGTGAAGAGAAGTTAATTGAACTTGTGCGCAGGCATTTTGATTTAAGACCGTATGGTTTAATTCAAATGTTAGACTTAGAGCGCCCAATTTATCGTGCTACAGCAGCATATGGTCACTTTGGACGTCCTGAGTTTCCATGGGAAGCGACTGATAAAGTTGACGCATTAAGAGCTGACGCTGGATTATAATTTCAGTTAGCCTTCTAAAAGCCCTACTCTGTTAGGGCTTTTTTATTGGCTCATTTTTATGAACTAAACTTACAGCCTTATCTCCTTTCAGCCTCATCTCTTTATAACAACCAATTATGAAAAAATCGTTTTATTTTTGCTGACTTGAGCCAATACCAAAATAAGTATCCTCCAAGTATAAGTAATACCATCTGGAACCAATGGACTTGAGTGATATGATAACTAATCGTATAAAACTGAAGTACAAAGTCTGTAAACAATGCAACTAATACAATCCAAATTTGTATTGACCAAATTGATTTATACCAAGACTTTTCTCTTTGTTTTTTTAATGAAAAAATAAAAAAGGTAAATAACGCAGGTAAGCCTGTAATAATTGTTAAACCAAATAATGAAGTATCTGAGTAAATTAACCCAAGTAGCAAACTGCGGTCATCTGAATAAGTAAGAGATATTATCCAAATAATAAAACCTCGTAATAAATATACAATTCCCAAATAAAAACCGAGAGGAACTTTAAGTCGCCCTTCAAAATCAAAATCCTGCCACTGCACTAGAATACATCCACTTAAGTTTGCGTAATAAAAAACCTAGTTACCCTATTTCAATAAGTTAACTAGGTTCTCAATAAATAACGCCATTAGGCTCTCATTATTCTAATATAATAAGGACTAATTTAGTAAACTCAATGCTTGCCCTTGAGATACATTTGCTTGAGCTTGCATAGCAATATTTGATTGTCCCAAAATTGATGCTTGGATATTATCGGCACTCGCCTTTGCATAATCGGTGTCTTCGATTCGGCTTCTTGCGGCCTCTGATTGCTCATAAGAATTACTTAAATTATTGACTGTAGATTCCACACGATTTTGAAAAGCGCCAATTTGACCACGCATCGAACCAACGCTTTCATTAATCTCTTGGCTCACGGTTATTGCATTTTGTGCGCCATCAACAGACGTTACATCTATAGAGTTTATTGCTTCTACTTGTTCATTTAAGTCAGTTAAGCTTAATCCAATTGTAGTATTAGCATTAGGCCCGACTTGAAATTGACTATTACTAGATTGAGCAAAAAGGGATTGTCCTGCAAAGCTAGTGTTTGATTGAATATCACTAACTTGACCTTGCAACTGAACAATTTCTTGCTGAATAGCATCTCTGTCAGAAGCACTTAATGAAGCATTTGCAGCTCGGATAGACAGTTCATTAACTCTTGATGCGGCATCATTAATACCTGATAAAGCACTTTCCGCTACCGAACTCATACTAATTGCGTCATTAGCATTACGGATAGCAACTTGCGTTCCAGATGATTGACTGGACAAGCGGTTAGCTATTTGTAAGCCTGCGGCGTCATCGGCAGCAGAATTGATTTTTAAACCTGTGATCAGACGTTTCATCGACTCTTCTTGTTCTTCTTTTACTTTTGCAAAAGAAGACATCATCGACGACGTTGAGCTATTACTGCTAATGTTCATGTTCTACCCCCATAGAATATAATTTACTCAGTCTAGTGTAATTATTTTAACAATACAATTTAGGGAAAACCCTACTTTTCATTGCATCAAAATTGTAAATAAAACCTGGCTCAGCCTAGTAATGCCAACGCTAGTTCTTGGGTTTGATTTGCTTGCGACAATAAAGAAATAGAAGCTTGTTGAATTATCTGATACTTGGTTAACTCCGCTACTTTCGTAGAATAATCAGTGTCTGTAATTCTAGAGCGGGCGGCTGTTTGATTTTCCACCACATTACTCAAATTATTAACCGTGTTGTCCAATCTATTTTGTGTCGCGCCTAGTAACGACCTATGCTTATCAACAATTTTCATTGCATCATCAATAGCAAAAACAGCAAATTGTGCCCGGTTTACAATATCGATATTATCTAAACCTAATGTTGTACTGCCAAATGCGCCAAAGTTTACTTGCATAGTTTGATTTGCATTAGCGCCAATTTGAAACGTATGCAATCTTCCACCTGCAGTGCTAACACTCAGCTCATAGTCCTCTAAAGCCACATCACCACGATTTGTATCCACCCAATTAGATGTAACAGAAAAGTCTGTAGCGTCGCTGTCGTTATCATTTAATATAATACTTTCTAAAAAGCCTCTAGTACCACTTCTATCACCGCTACCATATCCGGTCATGACATTGTCACGAGTAAAGCCATTATTAGCATCTTCACCACCAAGGGCTCCATTATCCTTATTGGTTGTGTCCATTTCTTCCGCCATGAACTCTTCCATTCTACTGCCATAAGTAGCGGTGTCGATTGCGGCTCCAGTTAATGATGCTCTAAAATCAGCTTCTGTAGCCCAGCTACCATTAGATGCTGCAGATAATGCTTCATCGAATGTTGCTCCACCGGCTAATCCCTGCATGACGTCTTTTAATCCTGAACTACCTAGCGAGTATTCCATATAACGCATAGCTACAAATCCGCCGCCATAAGCACCCAAGTTACTGGTTACGGTTGTTGAAGCTCCTTGAGTATTAAATGCGGCTAACACCGCCGCACTTGTACTGCCAGTGATCTGATCATCTGCGCCACGTAAAACCTCAGCAGAGCCCTCTTTAAACCAAGCAGGTAAATTATTAAATTCGTCCATAGTTGAGACCATAGTGGCATGTACCATTTCATGAAGGATGATTTCATCTAATTTGACACCACCGTAATCATCTAATCCATTATGAATACTGTCTATATCTGAGAACTCAGCTAAATCTATTGTTAATGTAACCCTTTTTTCCGTACCTACAGTGGCATTGCTCACCCAAGCCAACGTGCCATCGTTAGCATCCCGTTCTAAGTCAATCTTTAACTGGCCTTGTCCTGTAATACCAAAAAAATCTTCTATTATTTTTTCCGACTCACCAAGCCAAGTACTTTGTAGCCCACTGACCATTTCACGTTCAAACTCATCGGGAATTGACGTTTTATTGATTTCATATAAATGTTGCCCACCAAACGTTGTCGCTTCATTTATACGATTAATATCAGCTTCTAACTCTAAATATTCTTCATTTAATGATTTTCTGTCAGCAACACCGTTAGTAGCATTTGCGGCTTGAAGTGCTATTTCACGCATTCTTTGTAAGTTATTAGTGATCTGTTGCATTGAGCCTTCTGCAACTTGCATCATGGAAATACCATCATTGGCATTTTTTATTGCGACTCTCATCCCATTTATTTGTGACGTTATGCGATTGGAGATTTGTAACCCTGCAGCATCATCCTTAGCTGAATTGATTTTAAGGCCAGACGCTAATTGACTATAGGCGTTATTCAACGCGTCATTGTTCTTGCGGAACAATCCCGTTAGTCGTAATGAGCTAATATTGGTATTAATAATCACTTATCATAATCACACTAAATATTCTTACACAATATCGATAGCGGCAATAAGTTGCCACTCTTTAGCTTTTTTTGCCGTATTTTTTAAACTATTTCCCAACCTATTGAAATTCAAGATTATATTCGATTAAACAAAAGTACTAAAGCGTATTGCAATTGGGGGTATCAAGTCTTAACTCTGGAGGTTCATTAAATACAGTATGCGGCAATAACTTGCCACAAAATTAACCGTGACAAAATTAACCGTGACAATATTACCCCCAACTGATATCCCCAATTCTTTAACCAACGAGTACAATTCAATATAAATTAATGTTTTTTTGCTCTGAGTCCGATAAAGTAAAAAGCTCGTTATAATGGCTCTGGTATATTAATTGCGTAGCTAATATATGTGTTCAACTAATGGTTCTGTATTTAAAATCAATAATTTAAGGAGAGGTTATGCATCAGTCTAAAGTTATACAATTACCGCAAACGTCTCCAAAACATAAAGTGTTAGTCACACAACCTTACGTTCCCTCTCTAAGTAAATATATGCACTATGTTGAAAAAGCATTTAATGATAAATGGTTAACAAATGATGGCCCTTTATTAAAAGAATTAACAGACAGGCTTAAAGACTATCTTGGCGTGAAATATTTATTACTTGTTAGTAATGGTACTTCTGCCTTACAACTTGCTTATAAAATTAAAGGTTTATCTGGCAAAAACGTAATTTCCACGCCCTTTACTTTTCCAGCGACCACCACTGCATTAGAGTGGCAAAACGCGAATGTTATTTTAAGTGACATTAATAAAGACAGTTGGAATTTAGACCCTCAAGCTGTTGAGCAACAATTAACTAAATCGGATATTAGCGCTATTGTGCCAGTGAATATATTTGGTATGCCTTGTGATATGGGAGCATTTGATAAAATTGGAAAAGATAGCCAGATCCCAATAATTTATGACTCAGCGCAATCTATGTTGGCAAAGTACAATGGCAAAAGCGTTTTGCAATACGGTGATATTCATTGCATGAGCTTTCATGCCACTAAACTGTTCCATACCGTAGAAGGTGGTGCCCTTACCTTTAACAGTAAAGATGACTATGAACGAGCCAAACGTTTAATAAACTTTGGAATTGGTGAAAACGGCGTAGTGGAAGAGCCTGGTATTAATGCAAAAATGAGCGAACTACATGCTGCTATGGGCTTATGTATTTTAGATGATTTACCTATGCTAATTGAAAATAGAGAAGAGTCTGTTGCCCTATACAGCAATAAATTGGCCGACGTTATTACTTTTCAAAAAAGTAAAAACGATATATATACTCCACCTATGTATATGCCGATAAAATTTGAAAGCGAAGATGCGTTATTAAGTACACTTACTCAACTAGATCAACACGGCTACACAAGTCGCCGCTACTTTTATCCTAAAAACCACGAGTTCTTACAAAGAAAAACACCACCTTTCTTGCCAGTCAGTGACACTATATCTAATAAAATATTATGCTTTCCTTTGATGCATAATTTAGATAAAGAGCACATCTATAAGATTACTAACATTGTTAAGCGGAGTATCTAACTCAATGAAAGTAGCAATAATGCAACCTTATTTTTTTCCTTACATTGGTTATTTTCAACTTTTAAATGCGGTTGATACGTTTGTTGTTTATGACAATGTTAATTATATTAAAAAAGGTTGGATTAACAGAAATCGAATAATTTTAAATAAACAAGAACATTTATTGACACTTCCAGTTCAAGATATTAGTCAAAATAAACATATAAACCAACATTTTTTAAACTCACCACAATTAGAGTTTGAAAGAATAAAAAAGAAATTATTTTTTGCTTATAACAAATCACCAAATTATTTAGGTTTAAAGCGCCTAATTGATGATTGCTTTAGTTATGAAGAAACAAACATTGCGATATTCAACGCTTACTGTCTTAGTGTGATTGCAAAATATCTTGGTATATCTTGTAATTTCATTATGTCATCCGATTTAGATTTAGATTTAGATGTATTTAAAAACCCACAAGATAGAATAATCCAAATCATAAAACAATTAGATGGTGATCAATATTTAAATTTACCAGGCGGTCAAAAGCTTTATAACCATGAAACTTTTGAGAGTGAAAATATTGGACTGGAATTTATACAACCTAATACTTTGGAATACCTTAATTTAGCAGAAAAATTTATACCAAACCTTTCGATACTAGATATTATTGCCAATGTTGAACCGAAAAAAATACAATCATTTTTGTAGAAAGCCTATCATTGGTATATTAAGTGCTTTTAACAAGTTAACATTAAAAATAAATGGAATATTTGAATGAGTTGGCAAAAACTCGGTAATATTTTTACGCCTCAAGACCATGGATTAATATCTCACGCACAAGTTCCAACGGTTTCTGTTGGGGAAACTTGCATTAATATCTTTTTTTCTTCACGTAATAAAGACGGGAAAAGTTTGCCATACAAAGCTAGTTTTTCCTTGAATGACCCCACTAAAATCCTTAGTTTTTCTAATACACCTCTTATGTCTATGGGCTTACCTGGTACATTTGATGATGATGGTGTAATGCCTGGTGAGATCCTTCAGAAAAATGATGAACTATTGATGTATTACTCTGGGTGGAATCAAAGAACTAATGTTCCTTACCACAATGCTACAGGGTTAGCTAAAAGTACTGATGGCGGAGATAGTTTTCAAAGGGTATTTCAAGGCCCAATAATGGATAGAACAGCAACAGAACCTTATCTAGCCGTTACCCCCTCTATCATCGTAAATGAACACGGCTATAAAATGTGGTACGTATCTGGTATAAGCTGGGAAAAATTTGATGGTAAATATGAACCAATTTATGTCATAAAGTATGCACACTCTATGGATGGAGTTAATTGGCAAAGAAATAGTCCAATTTGTATTAAACAAAATCATTTGGAAGAAGCCTTTTCACACCCTACTGTTATATACGAAAATGGCCTATATCAAATGTGGTACTGCTATCGAGGAAGTCGTAACTATCGCGATGGTAAAAATAGTTATCGTATTGGGTATGCGACATCCTCAAATGGTATAGATTGGCAACGAGAAGATGATAAAAATATTATATCACCATCCGAAAATGGTTGGGATTCAAAAATGATATGTTATCCATACGTTTTCTATATAGGGAAGCAAAGGTATATGGTATACAACGGTAACGGATTTGGGCAAACAGGTTTCGGTCTAGCTAAATGGGAAAAGAAATGAGTAATGACAAGATTCAGACACAAAGCTATAAGATAGAATCAACAGCTGATGAAGGTCAGTTCAGTGCAAGAGAGCAATTAAATACACTTTTTGAACAAGCTCCTTTTTCTATGGATGACAAAATGTTCAACCTAGGCCTGTTTGTTCGTAGTTCATTATTGGTTAAATTTTTAGTCATGTCTGATTTATACCAACGAATCGTTCACATTCCTGGAAAAATAATGGAGTTTGGTACTTGGTGGGGACAAAACTTAGTTTTACTTGAAAACCTCAGAGCAATACATGAACCTTTTAATAAGCAACGAATTATTGTTGGGTTTGATACATTTTCTGGCTATACAAAACCATCCGACATCGATTTAAAAAGTGATGTTTGGGTTGAACACTCATACTCAACAGGTAGTGAGTATAAAGATTACTTAAATTCCATCCTCAATACTCATGAACAGTGTAACGTACTCGGTCATATCAATGGTACACATGAGCTAATTGAAGGCGATGTATCCAAAACAGCTCCGCAATACTTTAAAGACAAACCTGAAACAATCGTCGCATTAGCCTACTTTGATATGGGCTTATATAAACCAACCAAAGCAGCTATGGAAGCCCTTAAACCCAATCTAGTTAAAGGTAGTGTTATTCTACTCGACGAACTTACTTGGGCTGAATCACCGGGTGAGGCTATTGCATTTAAAGAAGTATTTAGTGATATGGATATTAAACTTGAAGTATGTAAATTATATCCATCTAAAACGATTGCAACGGTGCTTTAAAATGTTACCTGATTTAAAACATTTTGACCGATTAATTAATGAGAAGGGCTGGATTGTATTTGACTCTGTTGTCCCTACAAGTTTAGTTGATGATATGAAGTCTGATTTGCAAGATTGTTATACTAAATGTAGAGAGCTACAGATAAAACACAATATTGCCAAAGATACTCCCTACACAGTTCATCACTTAGTTGGGCAAGCAAAAAGCTTTCTAAAATATTTAGAACTTAATCCAATAGATGAATATATTACACATTATTTTTCTGGGAAATATATTCTGAATTCATTTGGTGGAGCTATTAATAAAGCAAATTCCGCATCTTACGCAAATAAAATTCATCGTGATATCAGAACATTTTCGGGTGATAATCGATTAATACTAAACACCCTTATAATGTTAGATGACTTTACAGAATTCAATGGTGCTACGAAGTTGTTGAGCGGCTCTCATAACTCAGCAGAGAAGCCGAGTGAAGAATATTTTGAAAAGTATAGCGAACGAGCTTTAGGCCGAAAAGGTAGTATTTTGTTATTTAATTCAAATGTCTGGCATGCTGGAGGAAATAACGTAACAAATACTTCACGCTCAAGCGTAACTCCAATGTACTCTAAACCATTTATGAAACAGCAATTTGATTACTCTCAAGCTATTGGATATGAAAATATAGAGAACTTTGATGAGCCGTTAAAACAAGTACTTGGTTATCATTCAAGAACACCTAGTACATTGGAGCAGTGGTACCAACCGCCCAATAAAAGAATGTATCGTCCAGATCAAGGTTAATAAATGAGAGATTTAAATAACGAATATCAGAACTCAGATAATCGAAAATATGCATATAATTTCGATTATATTCATCGTGATTATATGATTAAACAATTTGAACCACTTTTATTAAATGCTACTAATATTTTAGAAATGGGTTGCTTTGAAGGGGAATTTACAAAAAAATTACTTCCATATGGTGAAAACATTACCGTCGTTGAAGGCGCTAGTGAGCTTATCAAATTTGCAAAACAAAATATAAATCATTCGAAAGTTAAATTTATACATTCAATGTTTGAAAATTTGGATTTAGATGAAAAATTTGATCTTGTTTTTCTAATACACACACTAGAACATTTAGATGAAAGAACCTTAATTTTAAATACAATATCCGATTTATTAACAACTAATGGGAAATTAGTATTAATTGTACCGAATGCCAATGCAGCATCCCGTCAAATTGCAGTTAATATGGGATTAATAGAATTCAATACTGCAGTAACGGAAGGAGAAAAAAGCCATGGCCATAGAGTTACATATAACCTAGATACCCTTATAGCTGAAGTTGAACGTTCAGATTTATCAATATTCGACTTCGGTGGAATATTATTTAAACCTTTAGCTAACTTTCAAATAGATAAAGCATTGGAGTCTAATATAATTGATGAGAAATTTCTGGACGGCTGCTTTAAGTTAGGTAAAAAGTATCCAGATTTGTGCGCTAGTATTTATGTTATTTGTGAGAAACAAGCTTAATTATGTCCTATTTAACTCTTGAACAAAAAAGTACATATTCAAAAAATGGATATGTGGTTATAAAGAATATATTCAATTCAGAAGAGTTAGAAAATATTATTGAAGAGATGAATTCTATTTTTATTACTCAATTAACATTACTACGACTTGAATGTAATTTGAATTTTGGTGAAGAATCGCTTTTCAATAATATGAAAACATTACTATCGAATGACATTAAACGTTACTTAGATTGCACTAGACATATACCTAAATTACTTTCATTACAAAGTCTAACCTCAAATATAACAATGCAAAAACTAACTAAAGAGTTTGGATTTAAATCAGTAACGAGCCCAACAACACCTGTTATACATATAGCCTCTGAACAATTAAAAATACCTAATGGGTATTTTGGTGTTGAAGAACATCAGGATTGGACATCGATTCAAGGTGCATTAAGCTCAATTGTTGTATGGATCCCATTTATGGATATTTTAACAACAACTTATCCTTTAGAAATACTTCCTAAGAGCCATTTGAATGGAGTTTTAAAAGGAGAGGTAGATAGTAATAGTTATACGATTGATAAATCACTTATAAACGAACATGACTTTATACGTCCAACATTAAAGCTAGGTGATATCGTTGTTATGTCAGTATTCACTGTACATCGAACGGCTATTTCAAATTGTAATGGATTTAGGTTAGCTTGTAGTATGCGTTATGAAGATAGTACTGAGGAAACCTTTATTAATCGGGGATTTCCATGTGCATATCAACGTACCGTGAATCGTTCATTTATCACAAAAGATTTCCCTCAAAATCCTGATTTACCGAAAATAATTCCTTTTACTGATAGCCTCACTCATTTTACAAAAAAATAGAGCTGATTAAAATTTTAGCCGCCGTGAATCTCCAACTTCTCTACCAGGTAGACCTTTAACAATTGACCAAGGCGACACATTTTTTACAACACTTGCTGACATAGCAATAAAAGCCCCCTCTCCAATTTCGCAATCGTTTTTAATAGTAGCATTAACCCCAAACCAAGCATTATTTCCAACAATGCAATGACCGCTAAGCACAACATGCGATGTAAAAAAAACATGGTCCCCTATAGTTGAATGATGGCCTATGTGATTACCAGACCATAAAACGACATTATCACCTAATTTAACAAATGGTTGAATTGTATTATCTTCAAGAATAAAACAATTCTCACCTATTTCATTATCAAAATAAGTAGCTTTGGAGCTAATATAAGTATAAAAATCATATCCTTTTTGTTTACCTAGCTCGTAAACTCTTTGTCTATTTTTATTCATTTTACTGCCAGTCATTGGGGCAAAAAGCAAATACTCCGTTGGTGGATATGTTTCATCTAGGCTTTCGAATTCAACAACTGGTAAACCTAAAAACTTACCATCTTGTGGTAAATATTCTTTATTGACAGTAAAAGCAACTACTTCAACATCGGTATCATGTGTTAGATAAAAAAATGCTAACTGTGCAGTATCTAACACTCCAAACACTACCACTTTCTTCATATATTTCTCTATACAACTTTTTCAAAATTAATAATTTCATTTATTGCTTCAACAACATACGGTAGATCAGACTTTCCTGTAAATAGTTGTTTCTCTACATCACTATCAGCTACTAACTTCTGAAGTTTTTCCAATTCTTTGGGTTCATTTATTAATTCTAGCGCCCTAGTTTCTAATTCTTCCATAGTGTCACAAAGCATAAATTCAGCTAATCCAGTAGGTTTCCACATTGCTAAATCAGACCACGATGAAACATCTGCAGTATCACTAAACAATAATTTAGGTATACCTAAACGCATTATATCGACATTACTATTACTTCCTCCAAAAGGTATAGTTGGCAAAGCAAAATCACAAGTATTAAGCAAATCCATGTACTTTTGATAAGAAGAAAAAGGGTTTATTTTAGAATTAGGTAAGAGACGGCGTAATATAGATCCCGTTGCAAAATATTCGATATTTTGTTTTGGGGATGTCATAAAGAACATGAACTCAATTTCTACATTGGATTTATCCGTAAGTCTTTGACACATCTGAATAGTCAACCACGATACTTTCTGTATCACCCCATTAATTATAATTCTAATTTTGCCTTTTGATTTCTTCTCAATAAATAGATTTGCATCATAGTGTATTTTTGTAGCATCAACCCAAAGCTCTCTAGTTTGTATTAATTTTTCACTATAAACGTGTTCAACTTCACTTTGAGGATATGGGCAGTTGGTTAATAAATAATAATCAATAGTTGAAATATATGTGCTTGCTGGGTGACCACTCAAACAGACTTGCACAGGAGCTAATCTAAGAGTTGCCATAAGAGGGGCCCACATGGACATGCCAATTGATGGATATATTATAATATCGGGTTTAACCTTTAAAACTTCTTTAATAGCCTTTTCTATACAATGCTTATCTTCGAACTCAATTACGTGATCAAAGTCAGCTTTACTAACGTCATTGAATGAAACACCTTTTAAACCAAGGCCTACTACTCGAAAATTGTGTTTTAACGAGGCTAGTGATGTATGCCACCCTCGATACATTGCGTGAGTGCTGAAATAGAACTCACATGGTAATAGTAATACTGGTTTATTTGGACTTAGAACTTGTTTAACCTCACTCTTAATTCTTTTCTTCAAACCTGGCGTTAAAAAGTCATCCATAAATTTTTCTAGACTTTTTACTATCCATTTTTTAATGTCGTATTTATTGCTCACAATTAAATTACTACAATTGAAAAAAGTTGATGTTAGTGGTGATAAATTGGAAATATTTGAAGATTTAACCACAGGTGCATAACTTGCTGCATCGGTCAGTCTTTTTATCGAATTTTGAGCTCTTTGAGTAAGCTGTATATTAATAGACCTTACAAGTCCGGAATAAGCCAAAATAGAGTGTTCTGGTAAGTGTTTGAACATGATATCCCAAGGGATCTCTAATGTTGATTCATTAGTGATAACAAACAGTAGCTTTTGTAATTCAGCAGCCGTGTACTCGGTTTTTCCCATTAAGCCAAGGTTAGTTAAAATATGATCCGTTGAGTGGTAAGAGCTTGCTGCAAATAAGTTGCCGAGGAACATTTTTTGTAAACAAATAAAGGCATAGGTAGTATCACTTGGTTTATAATTTTTATCAGAGAACCAAGTAGTTATTAACACTGCCATTTTTTCTATAACTTGATAGCTTTCAAGTTCTCTTTGATCTTTTGTTAACGTTCTGTCAAATGGAGCTACAACTAGGTCAACCTTATTTTCTACATACTGACGAATTAATAGAATTAGAGACTCTTCTGCACCTAAGTAATTTTTAGATACGATGGCATATTCTAGTTCTTCTATTGATGTATTATCTTTATTTGAGGTCACTTTTATTTTATCCATAAAAAAACAGGCTTATGCCTGTTTTATACAATACTTATACCAATAACAAGAAGTTAATTAATCTGAGATTTGATCCCAGCCATCTTTTACTGTTTTGATTAAATCAATAACTTCATCAACTTTTTTATGATCTTTACCAATGTTAGCTTGTACTAATTGTAGTTGCATATAGTCATAAAGCGCATGAAGATTTTCTGAAATCTCACCACCTTTTTCCATATCAAGAGAACAATTTAGTGCGAGTATAATATCAATCGCATTAGACAAGGTATCGTGATAACCAAGTGTTTTGTTTTCCATCATTGCAGAAACTTTAACAAGACGGTCAATCGCACCAGCCATGAGTAATTGAATAACCTTATGAGGTGATGCATCCGTTAATTGGGTTTGCGCATCCATATGGTTATACATTTTAATCGCACTACGCATAAGTAATTTACCTTAATAAGAGGTCAGATATTTCTGAATTTTTTTACCATTTAATCTTATATCGGCCATTTCATCTTTTACTTTTGCTTTTAATTGATTTATTTCTAATTCCCAGCTTTTTTGCAATGTTAAACAGGTTTCTATTAACTGCTTTTTATTAGTTTGACTCGTTTCTTGTTCAATTAATAGTCTGCATGTCTTATCAAAAGATACCAATACTTTTTGAATTTCATCAGCCTTCTCAGATTTAACCGCAGAAGCAAAAGCTTGTGTTAGTTCTGTTAATTCATTCATTAGCTGCTACTTACCACACCTGGTAAGCTATCTAATGCCGACGTCAAATATTCTCCAGTTGCATTTAAGTTTGCCACTAATAAATCCATAGCATTAAACTGGGTATACAATCTATCTTCTAACGCAGTCATTCTTTCAGAAAACTCTATCTGCTCTTCTTCTAATCTATCTAATGAGCTGCTGTAGCTGTCTATTTTAGCTTGAATAATGCCATCACCAGTGTATGCATCTAACGTTTCTGTTAACTGCCCCATGATGCCGTCATCACCAACAAACAATGTTCTTACGTCATCAAGATAAGTATTTACTTTACTCGCTAAGACAGTCTCATCAACTTCTAGTAAACCTTCACTATCTGTAGTTAAACCTAAACTTGCTAACCCATTAACACCACTAGCATTGTCAATGGTTTCACTTAATACGTTGCGTACTTGAGATGTAAGATTACGTAAAATAGATTCACCAACTAAGCTACCTACAATCTCAGACTCCACATTAACTCGGCCAAGTGTAGCTGATGTCTCTAAAAAGGTATTATAAGCTGCGGCAAAAGTAGCTAATGCAGTACCGACCGCTGATGTATCTTGCGAAACGGTCATTGTGCTCGTTTCATCTTCATCATCTACTGTTGTAGCGGTAATGGTTACCCCTTCAATTACATCCGTAAATACATTACTGCTTTGAGTCACAGTTAAGGAACCGTCGATTACAATAACGGCATCAGATGCAGTTTGAGTTTCTGACATATTAGATATGCCTGTACCAATTACACCACCTTTGGTAGCAGCGTCTGTGTCCGGATCAAAAGCAAAAACTGAGATACCTGAGTCGTCTGTATTATCACCATCATCATCAGCTGCGGTTACTGACAGTTCGCTGCCTGTACTCGTTGCTAAATGCAGTTGTTGATTACCATCACTATCGGTAACAATAGATGCCGTCACACTTACACCTGCAACTCCAGCGTCTGTATTAATTTGATCTTTCAGAGCTTCTAGTGTTAAACCGTCTGTAACTGTATTAAATGAGGTCCCATCAACGTCTAATGTTAAAGTGCCGTCCCCCACTAAATCAGTTGACGCAGAAAAAGTGCCTAATTGCGCGGTTTCACCTGAGTCATCTATAGTATCTGATGAAAACACAAATGCAGACAAACCAGAAATATCAGTATTATCGCCATCATCATCCGAAGCGGTAATAGAAATAGCGTTATCAACCCCAACCTCTTTAGAGTTAAATATTAAATGCTGTCCTTCATCATCCGTTATAATAGACGCATATAACCCTGGGTTATCCTCAGAGTCGTTGATCATGTCTTTCATATCTGACAATGTTTCTGTACCGTCAAACTCTAATGTCATAGCTACGCTATTAACCGTGAAGGTTAATGTTCCAGCTCCTACGACATCATCTTCGGCATATGCATCAGAGGCAAGTTTTTGCCCTTGAGCTAAGGACTTGACTTCAACAGAATAACTACTCGGAACAGCCGTCTCATCTACCGATACAGAAAAACTACTGCCACTGTTACTAACTGTATTGGCATTAAATAAATCTTCAGAATTTAAAGCTTCAGCTGCATCTTGAAAAGCGGCTGCAGCACTGACTAAACTGCCATAGCTTGTAATCTTTTCAGTGGCAATCTCTTCTTGTTCCGCGACTCTAGCGTCATACGGATCTTGTTCTGCTGCGACTAGACCTGTAACAATACTTGTTATATCTAAGCCTGAGCCTATACCTGGTGATGATATTGTTGACATAATTCAAACCTCAAATTAAAAACATTAAGCAATTTAGTTACACTTGTGTTTCTATGATTTTCCCAGAGTGATTTACTATATCAGCTAAATCCGACAAATTCCTTGCAAGTCTTAATACTTCCTCTGATGGTATTTGACGGATAACATCACCGCTTAATTTATCAGAAACTGTAACAACACGACGACCTGAATTATCATCCACAGTAAATTGTAATTTTTTATCAATTAAATTAACGAATTCTTGCAATTTTAACGCCACTTCCTCTATTGCTTTTTGTTCTTCTGCTGCTTCTACTTCTTTAACGGCCGATCTCTTTTCAGCTTGAGCTTCTACACTCGATGTTTCGACTTTTTTTTGCTCTATCTGAGTTTCAACGCTTTTTGTTACTTTTGCTTCATTGATATAAGGTTTTTCAGGCTTATTAATAACTACTCCACCCCCTACTGAATTAGTTAAACCTGTTGGCAAAATTAAATCACTCATTTTACTCCCTCCTAAGCAATAGGGCCAATGTCATTAACAACATTGACCCTAAATTCATAAGATTAATATACCCTAAACTTATAATCTAATAAGTTATTAACCTAACAAGCTTAACGCCGATTGAGGTAACTGATTAGCTTGCGCTAAAATTGACGTACCTGCTTGTTGTAAGATTTGATTCTTAGTTAACTCAGCTGTTTCAATTGTAAAGTCCGTATCTCGAATTCGCGAACGT
>JAWUWS010000129.1:0-18641 GCA_034111705.1 Psychrosphaera sp. | reverse complement strand
GCCACTATAACTAATGCAAATATATCTGGTCATAATGTAATGTTAATAAGTGGTAGTCGTTTAGATATGGCTGGGGTTTCTATTAAATCGACGGGCGATGCTGTAATGGTAGCCAATAAATCACGAATTTCAGTCTCTCTCAGTGATATTAGTAGCCCTAAATATACAGGAATAGTTCATGGGATTTTTTATCTTAAAAATCAAAGATTAATTGGCCAATAATTAACACTAACAGAGCTATATATTGCAATGTTAAATTTATTTTAAAATATTGCTGAAGAAGAACAATTCTACAGCCTCGTTAGTTTTATCAATATACATGGAGTTCATATAAACAAAATATTACTTATTTTACCTGTATAACTCTTCACGATAGACCTGCACGAGAGTATTGAATAAATTGCCAACAAAAAAGCGAGTTCCATTTTCATGGAACTCGCTTTCATTTTTTTATAACCGTGTATGTATTTCTGCAAAATTAGCTCACCTCACCTTAACTTTATTTTATTAATGAGTTAAGGGAAGCTATTGCTTTATTTGTTCATGGTTAATTTTGGCTCTAAACCTTCCGCTAACTTAGCAGCAAGACCAGCATAACGATAACCATTTAAGTTGCCAGTGTGTTTTTTTGCAGCTGTTTGCAGTTTAACTTTTAGGTCATTTGCAATACCACGTGTCATCGCGATAAAACTAGCTGAAAGTTTAGGTGCAGGGGGACGTCCACGGTTTGGTGTGGCCTTTACAGGTGCTATATCTTTAAGCAATTTAGTTACAAAGTAATCTTGCAACATGACTCTGTATTGATCAGATTTAGGTTTACGATCTTTAATATCACCAAAAATAGCATCAACAAATTTATTCATTGTTTCAACAGGGCTCATAACGTCATGACCACCAGCTTGTAACTTAATTAATGAATCTAATCGATGAGAAGCAAGTGGGCCGCCAATAGCTTGGCTAATGATGCTATTTCCATACTCTTCAAACTTGTTATAACCAATGCGTTTAAAGATCTCTTTATCATTCCAAAATGCAGGTAAATTCACACCATTATCAATCAAAAACTCGACTGCACGTTCTTGCTTATCTTTAGAATACGGTACAAAGATATCTTTATCATGATGATGCTGTGTTAATTCATTTTTGTACATAACACCGCCAACTGCTTTAGCTACGTGACCAAGTTCGCGTGCATGTTGTTGAACTAATGTTTTATAAGCTTCATCTAATTCGTCATAACCTTTTGAAGGTTCAAAGCTGGTCGCTTGAATTAAATTAGCTAAAATACGCTTTTTGTTTTTTTGTCCTAAGCGTGTTGCTTCTACAGGATCATCACCAATTGCTTCCGTTAAAATACGAGGGTCCAATCTACTGCCTTTTGAGTATGCATCCCAACGTAATCGCTTATCATCTAATTGACGGTCAGCAATTTTATTTAGTAAAAGTGCTTCTTCTTTAGGTGAAAGGTCGCCTTTGAATTCTTTGTAGCCCCATTCAATAACAAACTTGTCGTATGGACCTGGCTCATAATCAATTGGTGATACACCATCTTCTGGTTGCATTACATAGTTAAAGCGAGCGTAATCCATGATAGATGCTGATACACCAAACTCTTTTACAAACTCAGGATCTCTCAATTGCTCAATGGTATAAGAGTTATTGCCAATAAAGTTATGGTGTAATCCCGTTGAATGACCTACTTCATGGGCAACAACAAATCGTACTAAGTCACTCATCACATCATTTGGTAAAGGAAGTTTTTTAGCTCTAGGGTCAGTTGCACCTGCTTGTGCAAAGTACCAACCTTCAAGTAACTTGATAACATTATGGTACATGCGTACATCCGCTTCGATGATTTCACCAGAACGAGGATCCGCTACATGTGGTCCATTTGCATTAGGGATGCCTGACGGAACCCAACGAACAACAGAGTAACGCGCATCTTCAGCATCCCAATCAGGATTTTCTTCTACGCTAGGTGCCATTTTAGCGACGATTGCATTTTTGAATCCTGCTTGTTCAAATGCAGGCTGCCAAAATTCAATACCTTCACGCACCGCTTCTACAAATTTTTGCGGTGTTCCTCTGTCGATATACCAAACGATAGGTTGTTTAGGCTCACTAACTTCTAATTCAGGATTTTTCTTTTCTAAACGCCAGCGTTTAATAAAACTAAATGTATCTAATTTGTTTTTATCTGAGCTGTAATCTGAATAATTAGCTGAGAAATAACCAACACGTTTATCATAAAAACGTGGTTTCATTGGTGTATCGGGTAATGCAAAAATAGAATGACGTATTTCTTTGGTCTCATTCCCTTTTTTACCATTGAATTGCGCTAATACTGTTGCTTCAATATTTTTTTCAAAAGATTTAACTTTGGTAATTAATGCCGTTTTACCATTAAGCTTTAACTTATCAGCTTTAGGATCTCTTGGATCTGGGAATAACTCTTTGTTTTCACCCATATACACTTTAGTGATGTCAATAACTGGTGATTTTGTATCGTCTTTTGAAAAAGTCGTAATAGGGAATATAGCAATTACGCCGTCAATTGAGGCTTTTTTTACAACTAGTGACTCTCTTGATCCATCTTCAGCTACCACAGAGTAATTACGATTACGTAATAAAATATTATCACCATGACGTTCAAATATAACGTATTGACGACCAATATCTGCGCTAATCAAACCTTTCCCAGCCTCTGTACCAGAAGCTTTAACTTGCCAAACAAACTCACGACCAAATTGACTAGCAGGGATTTCAAAATAGGCTTTGTTATCTACAAGGTGCGTCGTAAATACACCTTTTGATGTTATTGCTTTGTCTGTAACAATATCTTCATAAGGTTTGAATTTTTCTTTTTTCTTTTTGTCTTTCTTTTTGTCAGTGTCGTCTTTCTTATCAACTGACTTTGCTTTCTTATCAGATGTTTTATCTTTTGTTGCCGCGTCAAATCCAGCTTGTGATAGATCAACAGTAGAAGACTGAGTAAGCAGTTGGTTCTCTGATAGTACAGTTGCGTTTGCAAATGTTGTTAAGTTTATAATGCTCAATAACAGCACTGATTTTTTTAATAATTTCATAAAATTATATTTAATCCTTGTTCTGTAAGTTCAAAAATACATTGTATAGTATTGTTATACCGATGTTTAATGCAGTCGTCTTAATGTTTAATGCAGTCGTCTCAAATTAGTTACATAATTATATTAAAACGTCTTAGTCAAAGACGCTGGATTCTAACTCCCCCATTAATTTATAATAAGGCATTGAGAAATCATTTTAGAGAATGTTATGGCAAGCACAGCATCAGCACTTCATATTCTGGTCAAACACAAAGAACAAGCGCAAGACATTTTAGAGCAGCTCAATAAGGGCGCTAAATTTCAAACGCTTGCTAAAAAGTATTCGAGCTGTCCATCGGCAAAAAAAGGTGGCAGCTTAGGAGAATTCAAAAAAGGAACTATGGTACCCGCGTTTGACAAAGCTTGTTTTACTGGTGAGGTATTAACTCCCATGTTAGTAAAAACTAAACATGGTTGGCATATAGTAAAAGTTTTATACAGAACATAGTAAGTACGTAAGAAGGTACCCTAGATAAAGCCTATACACTTGATGTTATAGTCCAAAAATTAATTACAACTATCTTTGTTGGCAAAATTTAATACTCACCAGTCCATAACAAATAGATTAAAGCTGATAGAACATTCAAATGTGATAATGGTTTGTTTTTTTATTGGTAGCCTTTATCATAACGACTTATTATCGGTGGAGCTCTAACCACACTCTTAAACGTATTAAAGGCTATGTGATGTCAAATTATAGTGAATCCCCAGAAGAAATCTCTCAGGCTACGAACAAATATGTTATGCAGCAAACGATGCTGCGAATTAAAGATCCGAAGGTATCATTAGAATTTTACCAAAATGTATTGGGCATGAAGTTGTTGGGTAAATATGATTTTCCTACCATGCAATTTACACTCTATTTCTTAGGTTATGAACAAGATGTCCCAGAAGATGACGACAAAGAAAAAACACAATGGGTGTTTGGTCGCTGTGGATTAATTGAGCTGACTCATAACTGGGGTACAGAAACGGACGACAGTTTTACTGGTTATCATAACGGCAATGAAGACCCAAGAGGGTTTGGACATATTGGTATTAGCGTACCTGATGTTTATGCGGCGAGTGAACGATTTATAAAATACGGTGTTGAATTTGTTAAAAAACCAGATGACGGTTCAATGAAAGGCCTTGCGTTTATTAAAGACCCTGACGGTTATTGGATTGAAGTACTTTCTGCTGAAGGCATTACAGACATTATCCTTTCACAATAGTCATACAAAGAAAATAAAGATAAAAGGGGACTGGCTTAGACCTATCCCCACAAATGACTAAGAAAAAGCAATAACAGGCACTAATACCAACATCTTTAAGTATATTATTTAAATTGCCTGTCTCTTTTAAAGTTCTTTTTTAAATCATGCCTTTTTGAAAGTTAGCTTTGGTATTATTGTAAATTATCGAACCAGCTTGTTCAGGGTACTCAAAAGTCTTTCAACATCGCTCTCATCAATATGTAAGTGTGGTGCAAATCGTAGAGCACTACCTCTTTGGCTAATATAAATATTTTGCTTTAACAGTTCAGTCACTAAATTTCCTTTGTAGTGATTTGGAAGTATAGATCCAAACATATGAGGGCATCGTAATGATTCCGTTGGTAATTGAAAACCTAACTGCTCAAGATGTAATGTGATTTTTTGGTTAACTTGACTGAGGGATTTGGAGATATTTTCAACTCCCCATTCTTTTATTTGTTCTAATGCAGCAATGGCTCCAGGCAGAATTGTAGGTGTACATTTCTCACCAACATCAAAACGTCTAGCTCCAGGCATATAAGTATCACTATAATTGACTAATCCTGAAAAATTTTCAGCTCCCTTTCTTGCAAGCCATGTTTCTTCAAGAGGACGAGCCGTTCGCCAACGTTCAGAAGCATATAACAAACCAAAACCATACGGACACAATAGCCATTTATATCCTGCTGTAACAAGAAAGTCTGGTTGCACATCGTTTATTGAAAATGGCATCGCTCCAAGTGTTTGTGTTGCATCTATTATTAAATATGCGTTTCTTATACGACATGCTCTCGATATTTGAAGTAAATCTATATATGCCCCGTTAGTCCAATGACAGGTAGAAACGGCAACTACTTTAACCCTGCTATCGATAGCGTTGAGAATAGAGTTAGTCCAATTACCATCTTCAGGTGTTGGAACCGTTATAATTTCAGCACCTGACTCTTGCGCCGTTCGCCTCCATGGTAATACATTACTTGGAAACTCCTCACAGAGATGAAGTATTTTATCACCAGCTTTTAAGTAAGGTTCAATAGCTCTAGCTGCCGTACTAATCCCATAACTGGCGGCTGGTATTATCGCGAATCCATCACTGTCAGCATCAAATATATCGGATGATAATTGACGGATTTTTTCTGCATCATCAAAAAAACTATTGGGTGTTCGTTTCCATGGATGGCTTTTTGATTCCACACCAAGGTGAAGCCTTGTCTTTGACTCGTTTAATTGGGGGGAATTATATGCGCAGTTGAAGTATGCAACGTCTTTGGGAACATCAAACAGGTGTCTTTGTGAATACAATAAACTCATTTTTTTCCTCATATTGCCCAGCAAATAAATTAATGTTACTTTTAGTAAAAGATGCTATTTAGTATTCCTATATTTCAAAAACATCACTATTAAAAAATCCAAAGACAAATTGTTGCCTTTGGATTTAACCGTGATGTGTTATTTAGACAAATTATTCTAACCCACCATCGGCAACACTCCACTCGTAAGTGTTGATCAATATTTCTCTTGCGTTTTCTCCTGCTTCTGAGTAAGTGCTATGGCCTGCATGAAAATCTATATCAGAATTTAACATTTGACTGCTCCAACCATTTAACAATGCATCATAATTTGCAGTAGATAACTCTGAGGCATAAAACATAAAATACATGTCCGTTACCAAGGAAACGTCCCAACCGCCGATATCCTGATCAAACATATCCGCATTACTGAACATTTGTTGTGTACTTTCTAAAGAAGATGTTACCCATGAACCAATGTCGCGGTTAAAGGCATCTGCGTTATAAAACATTTGATTCATATTTGTAACAGAAGAAACATCCCATCCACCAATATCATTGTTGAAGGCCATGGCATTGTTAAACATTTGATTCATATTTGTAACAGAAGAGACATCCCACTCACTAATATTACCGTTGAAGACTTTGGCATTATTAAACATGATAGACATATCTGTTACAGAAGAAACAATCCATTGACTAATGTCGCTATTAAAACTATCTGTTAGGTAAAACATGAAAGACATATCTTCCGCAGAGGAAACATCCCATAGACTCAAATCACCATTGAATACTGTAGCTTGATCAAACATATGAGACATATTAGTAACAGATGAAACATCCCACTGACTAACGTCACCATTGAAAGCGCTTGCTCCTTTAAACGTCCCGCCCATAGATGTAATGTTGGATACATCCCAGTGATTAAGATCACTATTCACAGATTTTGCGGCGTTGAACATATAGCCTAAGCTGGTGACTTGAGACAGATCGGGAGCATCTGTCGCGTTTAGTACAAGGTTTTCACAACCATTAAACGCATTGCCCATTGTGCTCCATTGTGTATCGCCCCATTGTTCAACAGACAGTATCTTTTTCGCGTCTGTATTTGTTGTAGCAAATTTAATATTTTTAAATTCATTAGTGATCACTACTATGTAAGTGCCTGCACTGTCATAAGTATGAGTGATTTCTCCTGTTACGTCTGAATCTTGAGAGTCATCCCCCCAGTCTACAGTGTAGTTTTGATCAGATGTAGAGGTAAGAATTGTTATTTGATTATCATCACTTGCACCTTCATTGTCGGTTTTCCATGTCGTGATAAAGGCTGCTGAATCATAGTTACTAAGGTCTATTCCATTGCTACTACTGTTGTCATTCATATCATTACTATCACTGCAGGCACTTAGTAATACTATGGCCGTTAAAAGAGTGAACGTTTTCAAATATTGCTTCATATTAGATTCCATTAAGTTATTAATAATAAGTAAAAAATTGTCTCATTATCATATTGATACTTTTAGAATTGTTAATCGTCCGACTGGGCGGAAACGAACAAAATACTTAAAAATTAGGAAGGTTAAAGATAGAGTTAAATCATAAAATAGACGCATTTAAACCCATTAGTTTTAAATTTTTGGTAAATTTCTCTTTTGTAAAAACAAAATAAAACTTCCAGCAATAAGTCCCCAAAGTACTGAGCTTATTCCCCATAATGATAAACCTGACGCGGTTATTAGCAGTGTGATGATAGCTGCTTCTGAAGAGTGGTCTTGGGTTAACGACTGTTTAATACTGTTTGTTATGGTTGAAAGTAGGGCGATTCCCGCTAAAGAATAAATTAATGCAATCGGTAATGCGGAAAATAGCGTCATTAAATATCCGGCAAAAATAGCCATTATTATATAAAAAAAACCGCCAGAAACGGCTGCCCAATAACGCTGATCTGGCTTTTTACTGACTTCGTCTGTCATGCAGATTGCAGCGGTAATCGCCGCTAAGTTTATGGCGTAAGTACCAAATGGTGCGGTCAGTAAATTAATTAAGCCTGTGACGTTTAATACTGGAGATATCGGCGTTTTATAATGGTGTGCTTTTAATACTGCAATGCCCGGTAAATTTTGTGCTGCCATGGTAACAATAAATAGTGGCAGGCCAATACTCATGATCACGTTTACATTAAATTCAGGGGCAATGTAGGTAAATTCACTGAGTTGCCACGATAACTCTATAGGTTTTACAAGCTCTAACTGCCAAGAAAGAACGGCACCTACCATTAGCACTAACAACATGGTGAACTTGGGAGTGAGATGCTTGCCAAGCAAGTAAGCCATAAACATACTAATGACAAGTACAGGCTCTACATTCATCTGGTTAAATACATTTATCCCAAAGTTTATTAACACGCCGGCTAACATGGCTGAGGCAAGTTGAAAGGGCAATTTGTTAAGTAGTTTTTCAAACCAACCTGTTATGCCACATATAAATATTAATGCCGCTGAAAACATAAAGCCGGCGGTTGCTTCATGTAAGTTAACGTTTTGAGTATTGGCAATGAGTAATGCAGCGCCAGGTGTTGACCAAGCAATCAGGATAGGCACTTTATAATACAAAGAAAGACCAATAGACGTGACACCCATTGACAACCCTAAGGTTAATATCCAACTTGAGGCAAGAGTAACGTCACCACCTAAATTGATAACGGTTTGATAAATTAATGCAACGGAGCTAGTAAAACCAACAATTACGGCGATTAATCCTGCCACACCTGCGCTAAAAATACGATTGACGAGCATAAGTAATGCTTCCTAATATTTGATTTTGTGCGTTATAGTGCACAAAGTGTAATCTACCACTGTATGTTATAACGCACAAGGTTGGCTGAAAAAGAGTGACTGGAAAGGTGTGTAAACGAAAGCCGGTATAGCAAAGTGATAAAAGAAAATGAAAAACAAAAAAATGAACAACGCAATAGGCGCACAGCTAAAACAGGCAAGAAATGAAAAAGGCTGGAGCCTTGATGTGGCCAGTCAGTTTACAGGTGTATCAAAAGCTATGTTAGGGCAGATAGAGCGTGGAGAATCCAGTCCAACGGTTGCAAAGTTGTGGGATATTGCTAATGGATTTAAATTCCCGCTAAGTTATTTTTTAGGCACAGTGAGTAAAGATGTAATGGGGGCAAGTGAAGTTCGTGAACTTACTCCTGTAACCAATAAAGGTTTGAGTATTTCAACTTTATTTCCTTTTGATAAAACCACAAGTATTGAAGTGTTTTCTTTGAGTTTATCTCCTAATTATCAACATATATCTTTACCTCATAACGACGGTGTCATTGAGCACATTCTCGTGGTTGAAGGGGAAATTGAATATTTTTTAGATGAGCAGTGGCACCCTTTATATCAAGGAGATGTGGTTAAGTTTAATGCGGATCAACAACATGGTTACCGTAATTCATCAAAATCGCCATCGACGTTTCATAATATAATTTGTTACCCGAGTGCGTTATGAATATATTCATAACTTCCAGCATTAAATCTATCTAAGTAAAAAGGCCTATTAATGTTAGTCAATAGGCCTTTGCTGTATCAGTTTGTAAAGTCTAATTAAATTTAATTAGACAATTAAATAGAGGTGGTTAATGCAGTTAACCAGTCAGGCATCATTTCAACCAAGATAGTTTCTAGATGACGGTCATAACCTAATAAAATTGTTAACGCGATAAGTATTAAAAACACACCTAAGATCTTTTTCATAATGTTAACGTGCTTGTTTAATTTTTCACGGTTAATTATTTTCCCAGATAAGTTACCAAATATTAATAATGGTAAACCTGCACCTAAGCCAAATACCAACATAATAGCAAACACAATAGGTAAGCTATCACCTTGAATTGCCAGTGAAATAGCTGCACCTAACGTAGGGCCTACACATGGTGTCCATACAAAGCCTAGCAATAAACCTAAGATAAACTGACCACTTGTGCCATCAGCTTCGTAGGTTGCGACCTTGCTATTTCCTCGGCTCATTAATTGTGACATTAACTCTGTAAACTTTTGGTTGAGTGGGTCAATTAAGATAATTAAACCAAAAGTTAATAACAATGAAGCACTGATGGTTTTGATAATACTAATATCAAAATCCCAAGCCATTGCTGCATAGCTAATTAAACTGCCGGTAATAGCAAAAGATAATGAAATACCAAGAATAAGCGCTGCCAGTCCTTTACGACTATGCTGCAATGCACTGGAAATAATTATCGGTAAAATAGGAAGTACACAAGGTGAAAGTGTACTTAATACACCAGCCGCAAAACTAAAGAAAAAAGCAGTTATTTCCATCGTATTTATTTCGTTTTAGCGAATAGGTCGAACAGTTTTTTCTCATTTGTTTCTGCAATTGAACGGTCTATTTCTTTGTCACCTTTGTACATGATCAATGTGCTTTGTCTAAATGCTTTAAAGTGTTTAACCCACTTCTTTTGATCATCAAAATCAACTTTAAGTACAGTTAAGTCACTTTTAGGATTTTGTTCTAAATATTTTTCAATCACTGCTTTTTGTTGACGACAGGTTGGGCACCAAGTGGCATAAACATCGATTAAAATAGAAGCATCTTCAGATTTTAATTGTTCAAAACGCGCCTCTGTAAATTTAACAACTTCTCCAGCAAAGGCGGTAGGTGCTAAAAAAAGAGTACAAATTATAAGTAATGTTTTCATTGGAGTTTTCCTAATATTAAAATTCAGTTTATTAAGACCCAGATAACTGAGAATAAATTTCACATCGTCTAATTGATGAGAGTAGAAAATGTGTAGAGTCACTGCTTTCAGATGACATAAAGCCGAAACAAAACCATGGTGTATATAAATATTTACAAATAAAAATAACTTAATAGCACCTTTAGATTATTAACTCTAAAGAAAATTATGCAAAGTGCGGTCTAAATTTGGTTCTTAAACAAGTACCTAAACAAGTTAAACATTAGATCCCACAAAATCTAATGATTAACTGTGTAACTATCGAGTATTAAATGACCATTAAAAATAATAATAAATCACAAAATCAGGAAACTCTTTGTATCCATGCGGGTAAAACCAAAGGCGATCATAAAGGGGCATTAACAACACCTTTGTATCAAACGTCTACTTTTGTATTTGAAAGTGCAGAGCAGGGTGCTGCTCGTTTTGCAGGCGAAGAAGAAGGTTATATTTATACTCGTTTAGGTAATCCAACGACTCGCGAACTTGAATTGAAAATGGCAGCGTTAGAGAAAATGGAAGATGCTGCGGCTACAGCAACTGGAATGGCAGCGGTGTCTGCAGCGGTATTGAGTTTTGTTGAAGCGGGCGATCATGTCATTGTGTCTCATGCCATTTATGGTTGTTCTTTTGCTTTGTTTAGTCATCAATTTAAAAAGTTTGGTATTGATGTCAGCTTTGTAGATATGACGGATAAAGACGCCTTAACGACAGCATTAAAACCAAATACCAAATTACTGTTTGCAGAAACCCCAATTAACCCCAATTTGGTTGTGTTGGATTTACAAATGATAGGCGACTTTTGTCAGCAACATAACCTTTTTTCCGTTGTTGATAACACCTTTATGTCTCCGATATTGCAGACTCCTGTTGATTTTGGTATCGACATTATTATTCACAGCGCAACTAAGTTCCTAAATGGGCATGGTGATGTGGTGGCGGGTATTATTGTTTCGTCAAAAGAAAATATAGGCATTATTAAATCTACCATTTTAAAAGACATTGGTGGGACTATTAGCCCGCACGATGCTTGGTTGATTTTAAGAGGATTAAAAACATTATCAATTCGTATGGAAAGGCATTGTAAAAGCGCTCAAGTCATTGCTGAATATTTACAACAACAGCCAATGGTTAAAGAAGTGTTTTATCCAGGTTTACCAAGCCATCAAGGTCATAAATACTTAACCAAACAAATGCGTGGTGCAGGCGGTGTAATAGGATTTGAGTTAAAAGGTGATTTAGATACAGGTCGTAAGTTTATTAATTCAATGGAATTATTCTCGTTAGCTGTGAGCCTTGGTGATGCTGAGTCATTAATTCAGCATCCTGCCTCAATGACACACTCTCCATATACGCAAGAAGAACGTTTGGCTGCTGGCATTAGCGACGGGCTCATTCGAGTTTCTATTGGCTTGGAACACACAGACGACATTATTGCTGACTTAACTCAAGCATTTGCACACATAGAAAACCTAACGGGTAAGGCTTAAGCAATGAGTAAAGTATCCAGTTACACCTCAAGACAGTCTGACGAACATGGCAATATTGACTGGAGTGATGACGAAAATAAAATTTGGCAGGAGCTGATTACTCGTCAGTTAGAGTGTATTAAAGGTAAAGCCTGTGATGAGTTTTTTATTGGTTTAGACAAACTGAATTTACCACTTGATAGAATTCCTCAACTACATGAAGTAAGTAAAGTTTTATTGGAAACAACAGGTTGGCAATGCGCCGAAGTTCCTGCGTTAATTAACTTTGAATCATTTTTTAAATTGTTAGCGGATAAGAAATTTCCGGTAGCAACCTTTATTCGTACTCGTGAAGAGTTCGATTATTTGCAAGAGCCAGATATATTCCATGAAATTTTTGGTCATTGTGCCATGTTAACCAATCCTGCTTTTTCAGAGTTTACTCATAAATACGGGCAATTAGGGTTAGCCGCAACAAAAGAAGAACGTGTGTATTTAGCACGTTTATATTGGTTTACGGTAGAATTTGGTTTACTTAAAAAAGGCAATGAATTACACATTTATGGTGGTGGGATTTTATCATCGCCGGGTGAAACTGAGTATGCAATGTCGTCTGAAATAGCAATTAGAAAGCGACTTAATTTAATGGATGTATTTAGGACGCCATATCGTATCGACATAATGCAGCCTTTGTATTATACGATTGAAAATGTCATCGATCTTATTGAATTATCAAAAGAAGACTTGATGGGCTATGTAAAAGAAGCCATGGAACTTGGGTTATTTCCGCCCTTATTCTCTCCCAAAAAAGCTTCGCCTAAAACAACCGTACCTGACAAAGCAGTATAGAAATATATTTGACTAACAAACGCCAACAAAATAAGTCGTTATTTTGTTGGCATCATTTGTTTACAAATCGTGATTTAATAACTGCCAATTCCGTTCATTTAGGTTTACAATCGAGCGCGTTTACATTTTAGTTCGAATCTCAATTAAGGGCATTACATATATATGCGTTTACAAATTGCTTGTGAAGACCGTATTGGTCTAGCCAAAGAAGTACTTAATAATTTGGTTGAATATGATATTGATTTAAAAGGCATAGAGTTTGATAAACACACTCGCTGTTTATATGTTGCATTTCCTCAAATTGAATTCGATTCATTTCAACGTGTGATGGCAGCAATAAGACGCATTGATGGGGTGTCTGATGTCAAAACCACAAACTTCTTACCTTATGAACGTGAGCATAATGAACTCGTTACTTTATTAAGGATATTACCAGATGGTGTTATTTCAATTGATAATAAAGGTAATATTCTCACGGCTAATCAAGCATCATTAGTTGATCTTGGGCGTAGTGAAGATGAAGTTATTGGTCAGCCATTACAAAGCTTATTAAAAGGTTTTAACTTTATTAAATGGCTTGAGGGCAGTGATGTGTTAGCCCAAACCTTAAAGTTAACGGGTAACAATGAAGAGTTTGTTACTGATGTTCTGCCTATTAATGTAACGGACGAAGAAGGCTTAGTTCAGCTTGTTGGTGCGGTGGTAAATTTAAAGTCTCACACTCGTTTGGGACAACAAATTAATGCCTTTAGAGATGATAATAATGAGTCTTTTGTTAACATATTAGCGAATAGTACCAGTATGCGCCGCGTTATACGCGAAGCGAAAAAAATGTCGCAACTGGACGCTCCAATCTTAATTCAAGGTGAAACTGGAACGGGTAAAGAATTAATTGCCAGAGCCTGTCACGACGCAAGCGAACGATCTGAAAATCCATTTTTAGCACTAAGTTGTGCTTCATTACCAGATAACGTAGCAGAAAGTGAATTGTTTGGTTATGGCCCTAATGCTTACCCTGGTGCGGATGAAGTGGGTAAGAGAGGGATTTTTGAACAAGCCGCTGGCGGTACTGTATTTTTGGATGAAGTGGGAGAAATGTCATCTGAATTACAAACCAAACTTATTCGTTTTTTACAAGATGGCACATTTCGCAGAGTAGCTGACGAGAACGAAGTTCATGTTGATGTAAGAGTTATTTGTGCCACGCAAAAAGACTTAGCAAGTATGGTACAAGAAGGGCTGTTCAGAGAAGACTTATATTACCGCTTAAACGTACTGAGCATTCAAATACCACCACTGCGTGACCGTAAACAAGATATATTACCGTTGGCTCAACACTTTGTGCAGCGTTTTTCTAACGAGTTAGGAAAGCAAGCGCCAACCATTTCTAAAAGTTGCAGTGATTATTTACAAAACTATCCGTGGCCAGGTAATAGTAGACAAGTTGAAAATGCCATTTATCGTGCTATCAGTTTATTAGACAGTGATATTGTTGAAAAAGAAATATTAGAATTACCTACTTATACGAATGAGTTTGGTTATTTAGAAAAAGAATTTGAGGGTACGTTAGACCAAGCCGTTAAACGCTTTGAAGCTGGCTTATTAAGAAAGTTATATCCTGCTTACCCAAGCTCAAGATTGCTAGCCAAAAAGTTAGGCTTAAGCCATACCGCCATTGCTAATAAATTACGTGAATACGGTATTAATAAAAAAAGTACTAAGGTGTAATTGATGAAACTGTTTGGTTATTGGCGTTCATCAGCGGCTTATAGAGTAAGAATAGCGCTTAATTTGAAACAATTAAGCTGTGAACACGAATCTGTACATTTGGTTAAAAATGGCGGCGAGCAGCATAGTGCTGAGTATCAAACATTAAATCCAAATGAATTAGTGCCGACCTTAGTCGATGGTGACTTTACATTAAATCAGTCAATGGCAATACTTGATTATTTAGAGGCTAAATACCCGCAAAATCCGTTGTTGCCTGAGAGCTTAGAAGCGCAAATGACGTGTCGAGCAATTGCATTGGATATTGCCTGTGAAATTCATCCGTTAAATAACTTAAGAGTATTGCAGTATTTGAGCTCTGAGGTAAAACAGGATGAACAAGGTAAACAGGATTGGATCATTCATTGGTTAGAAATAGGCTTAACCAATTTAGAGAAAAAGCTGACAAAAACATCGGGTTTATTTTGTTTTGGCGACACAGTGACTTGGGCCGATATTTGTTTAATTCCGCAGGTATATAATGCTGAACGTTTTAATTTGAATATGACACCATATCCGCAAATTATTAGGATTACCGCTCACTGCCGATCTTTAATTGAATTCATTGATGCTGCACCAGAGAATCAATCTGATGCTGTTATATTATAAGGCTAAGACGGTAGAGGGAGTGTTATGTTAAAAACGCATTTCCAGAACGATAATTATTATGGTACTTTCTTTTTTGTTTTATTTTGCTTTTCGATAATCAGCTTGTGATAACTAACTTGGAGTTTGTTAATTGATCAATGTTTTATTAGTAGATGATCACGAATTAGTCAGAACTGGCATTAAGCGCATAGTTGACGATGTACGTGGCTTAAAAGTCGTAGGTGAAGCCTCAACAGGGGAAACTGCGTTTCAATTTTGTCGAGCAAATGAACCTGATGTTGTTTTGATGGACATGAATATGCCCGGTATTGGAGGATTGGAAGCCACTAAGAAAATACTCCGTTATTGCCCTGATATAAAAATCATTATTTTAACTGTTCATTGTGAAGACCCTTTCCCATCTAAAGTTATGCAAATAGGCGCTCATGGTTTCTTAACCAAAATGACCGGCCCTGATGAAATGATATCAGCTATTAAAGCAGTTAATGTAGGTCAACGTTACATAGCTCCAGATATTGCACAGCAAATTGCTCTTAATCAGTTTAATGGCGTTAAAGACGATAAACCGTTTGAGTCTCTGTCAGAGCGCGAGTTACAAATTATGTTGATGATCACCAAAGGTGAAAAAGTGCAAAATATTGCAGAACAACTTAGTTTAAGCTCAAAAACAATTAATAGTTATCGTTACCGTATGTTTGAGAAGTTAAAAATTTCTAACGACGTAGAACTGACTCACATGGCAATTAGATACGGAATGTTAGATATGGATAAGCTATAACTTATTCACCTTCATAAAATGAAAAATCCTCAATTTGATCCTCAAGCTTTTTTAAAAACGGTTACCTCTAAGCCCGGCGTATACAGAATGTACGACGACTCAAGTACCGTTATTTATGTAGGTAAAGCTAAAAATTTAAAAAATAGATTAGCCAGTTACTTCAGAAAAGAAGTGAACAATGTTAAGACTAAAGCCTTGGTTGCCCAAATAGAAACGCTAGAAATAACCGTTACAGGCTCTGAAACCGAAGCGCTTATTCTTGAAAATAACTTAATTAAAGAATACCAACCTAAATACAATATATTATTGAGGGATGATAAATCCTACCCGTACATACTGGTGACTGATCATAAACACCCAAGAGTCACTATGCACCGAGGCCCAAAAAGACACAAAGGTGAATACTTTGGCCCATTTCCAAGTGCGGGAGCTGTATGGGAAAGCCTACGCATTATGCAAAAAGTATTTCCAATACGTCAATGTGAAGATACGTTTTATAAAGCTCGTTCAAGACCTTGTTTACAACATCAATTAAAACGATGCTCAGCACCTTGTATTGAAGGTTATGTAACGGATGAAAATTACAATGAGCAAGTTAATTTGGTTAAAAAGTTCTTAACTGGCAAAAGCCAAGATGTCATTGCTCAATTGATCTCTAAGATGGAACAGGCCAGCGAACAATTAAATTTTGAGCAAGCGGCGTTTTTCCGTGATCAAATCTCCACCTTACAAAAGGTAACCGAGCAGCAAAACGTAAGTGGCTCTATAGAAGAGATAGATGTATTAGCCTTTGCCAGTAATAAAGGCTTAGCGTCAGTTCATATATTGTATATTAGAGATCAAAAAGTATTAGGGAGTAAAAATTACTCGCCTAAAGTTCCAGTTAACTCTGAACCTAGTGAGATCATCTCATCGTTTATTATGCAGTTTTACTTAAATGGTGTGGGTGGACAAACCATTCCTAAAACCATTGTGGTACCTGAGTTGACGGAAAACTTACCTGAGTTAGAACAAGCTATAGAGCTAGAACGTGGCAGTAAAGTAAAGCTAGTCACCGCACAGCGAGGTGAAAAATATAAGTATTATCAACTGGCACAAAAAAATGCAGATATAGACTTGTCGACTAAATTAGCAGACGGCAGAGCGATGAGCTCTAAATACAAAGAACTGTCAGAGTTCTTAAAACTACCGAATATTAATCGAATGGAATGTTTTGATATCAGCCACACGTTTGGTGAATACCCAATTGCATCCTGTGTGGTATTTGGTCCTGAAGGTCCAGTTAAATCGGAATATCGCCGTTATAATGTTAAGGGCGTAAAAGGCGGCGATGATTATGGCGCTATGGCCTTTGCGTTAGAAAAACGTTATTCAAAAGTAACCGACGTGAATAAAGTACCAGATATTTTGTTTATCGACGGTGGTAAAGGGCAGTTAAACAAAGCGGAAAGTTTTTTTGTCGATTGGCCATTAGAAAAAACGCCTGTGATTGTTGGTATTGCCAAAGGTGAGGGCAGAAAGCCAGGATTAGAAACCTTGTTCATGAATGGCGGTGATGTAGAAGTACATATGCCAAAAGCATCACCAGCTTTGCACTTAATCCAATTTATACGAGACGAGTCTCACCGGTTTGCTATTACAGGTCATAGAGCCAAGCGTGGAAAAGCTAAAGTGACATCAGTTTTGCAGGATATTCCGGGAATTGGTGCTAAACGTCGCCAACTGTTGTTAAAAAACTTTGGTGGCTTACAAGGATTAAAAGCGGCAAAATCAGAACAAATTGCAAAAGTTCCTGGAATTAGCAAACAATTAGCATTAGAAATACATGCTTTCTTGCATGATAAAGATTAAATAGGCATCATTCTCTTAGTTCTCAAATAATAAGTAGTTTTAAATTTATGTGGAATATTCCAAACATACTCACCTCTTTCCGGATTTTTCTGATACCTGTAATGGTTTATTTCTATTACTTACCGGCAGAAATATATGCATGGAAGTTTTTTGTTACGTTCGCCATATTCTGGGTAGCAGCAATTACAGACGCTCTTGATGGGTATCTGGCTCGTAAGTTAGATCAATCTACACCGTTTGGTGCTTTCTTTGATCCCGTCGCGGACAAGGTAATGGTCGCAGTTGCCTTTATTGTGGTTGTGGACGATTACTCAAACCCTTGGGTTACTATCCCTGCCATTATAATTGTTGGTAGAGAATTAGCGGTTTCAGCACTACGCGAGTGGATGGCAGAAATGGGTAATAGAGCAGATGTTGCTGTTAGTACAGTAGGTAAATATAAAACCGCAGCTCAAATGTTGGCATTAATGGGCTTGCTATGGCACCCAAATGAATACTGGGTATTTGAAGGTTGGTTATTAGGTCCTTTATTAGATATTGCGACTTACGTTTTCTTATATTCGGCTACTGCGTTAACAATTTGGTCATTAGTAATTTATTTTCAAGCAGCTTGGCCATATATTTCTGGCAAAAAAGACTGATTTTTGACCTTACAAGCTAAAAAATCATCAAACAGTATGAAAATTTCAGTTTTATTTAAATTTGATGTTGACTCCCAAAGGTAGAAAGGTAGAATGCCCCCCGTTGTCACAGAGACAACAAGGAATCAAATTTTTGCGAGTATAGCTCAGCTGGTAGAGCGATACCTTGCCAAGGTATAGGTCACGAGTTCGAGCCTCGTTACTCGCTCCAAAATTTTGATTGTTTTGTGAAAACGATTTTGGCTGTTTTTATAAAGCAACAATGTAGGGCG
>JAWUWS010000128.1:0-13153 GCA_034111705.1 Psychrosphaera sp. | reverse complement strand
AAACGAAGTACTCGTTATAAACAATAAAGGAAAACTAAAAATGGCAGCAAAAGCAGAAGCAGAAGACATCGCATTTAAATTGCAACGCGGGTTTATCTTACCAAAGTTAGATGAACAACTTTCCGCAGGGTTAACCAGCATCATTGATGAAGTAATGACCTGTGCGGTAGAAGGCACGTTGGAGCAGCAAGCAAAGCCAACGATGAAAGAAATCAAAGTGTTGTTTATTAAAAGCATTGAGACATTACTGGATAAAAAAGTATTACCACCAATAGATGAAAAATTTAATCCGCCTGTGGTTGAAGAGCCGGAAGAAGCGGTTGAAGTGGATGGTGAAAATGAAGAAGTAGCGGAAAAGAGTTAGGATTTGATTGGGTGGTTTTAATGGCTAGATAGTTATTAAAGTGTATCTAATCTCTTTTATTTATAATATTGGGGTCACTATCTGACGCTTTGATTTCCAGTTTTAATAAGGATAATAATATGTCTGCACCTTCGGGCGACCCATCAACTAGACGGGCGGACGCGGTAACATCATTTGGTAAGACCGTATTACCAGCAGCTACCGGAGTGCCGAACAGGTTGAAAGTAGCAGCGATTATGCCAGCTCTCGGCGTTGCCAAAGTTATGGATGCTATGGCGACTAGAAGTGTGAGTAGTTCAGAACCACCGAAAAATGAATAACGTAAAAGGATAAATGGGGTCAGATACACATTAAACCCGCTGTTGAGAGTTTGTTTTAATTAGACTCGTTTAATCAATAGGGTTTAGTGGAAAATTGCAAGAGCTACTGAATACTAAGAGCCAGGTATACTTTTAATATGTATCTGCTAATTGATTTTTAATTATAAATTTTGAAAGGAAAATTTATGTCTGGAAGAATATTAAGTGGCGGTAATGTTGGAACTGCTTTTGAGACTAAACATGTTGGCAGTACAGAACATGCAGATACTAAACACGCACAAAGAAATGCAATAAAACACTATAAAAGTAATATTAATACGACAGTTTCTTTGGCTCAAGGCCCTGCTAATAAATTACCTGATGGTAATTTCACATTGCCGGCTGTTGATACAAGAACGACTACAGTGGACAAAACTAATGGGGGGATTAATCAGTCAGCCTCAACAGGGCAAAGAGAAGTCACTGTAAAACCGTATGTAGACAAAGGTGGTTCTCAGCAATTGCACTTTGTTGCTCCTCCGAAAAAATAGAAAAATAAATAGGGTCAAATACACATTTAACGCTCTGTTTGGAGTTGTTTTAATTAGACTCGGTTGAATAATATTGATTACTAGTAAATGGCAGGAATAGGAATAAATGGGGTCAGGTACACATTTATTCTTAATTTTAAAAACTTTTTTGGTAAAAATGGTAACGGATAAAACTATTATGCAGAGAGAACTTAATTCACCTAGAGGCCCCACTCCTACTCCACCGAAGGTAACTATGAATTCACCTCGAGGCCCCACACCTACTCCACCGAAGGTAGCTATGAATTCTCCACGGGTACCTATATCTCCTCAACCTAGTAGCCCCAATCCGCATGCTAAAGTGGCTAACTCTCAGAATTATGCCCAACAATTAGTCAGTAAGAAAACCTACAGGGAAGCCCAACGTCCAACGCCTGAGAGCTTTGCTAGCAATGATGTACGTAACCGACCTGCAGAGCACTTGGATATTAGTTCGGGCTTTAGCGGTTTAGTAAAAGCTACACGTACTAGAGATAAACGAAGTGGCTCCGTCGTTGAATCACATGGCCCCAAACATGGTGTTTATCATCTGTCTCCTACCCGCCCTACGACTCGATCCCTCGAGCCGTAGGTTTACAAGTGGTGCAAGAAATGGGGTCAGATACTCATTAACAGTTGGTTGGGTGTTTGTTTAATAGGACTCGTTTTATCAATAGAAAATAGTGATAAATAGTAATATATAAGAACACTAATGATTTATTATTTAGATCCCATTTAATGGAATGTCTACTGAATGCCCATTAATTAGGTAAACGAAATATGATTGGAGAAAATAAATGAGTGCGTCAGGTGGAGGTTCTGGTCAACCCCATGGCTGGAGTAGGCAAGGGAATGCTCAAATGGCTCAAGGTGGAGTTACAGCTGGAGAACGGCTGAGATCTGTAACTACCACAAGTGGTCATACGTCAGGTGCCCACGAAGTGATACCAACGAATGTGCAACGAGGACCTACGTTTCAAGGGCTTTCGCCACCAGTGCAATTGGCGCTTAGCAGTGCAAGAACAGACACGGCAAGAACAGTAATGAGTGGCTCCGGTGGTAGTGCGGCTGGTCATACTCATTCTCAACAACCTACTAATGGACAACCTGATGCTCATGATCAAAATCGTGGAGCATTTGCTAATTGGGTGAGTAGTCACTCAGGGGCGGCTCCTACAGATGAAAAAGAAGCTGCTGTTATGGCTGGGGCTATAGGCGTTGGCTCAATGGCTCCAGCAGCGGTTGCTCGCTCTAATGGGGTGGATGGAGGTGTTCGCGATCAGCAAGCAGCTGCGAGTTGGGAGGCAGACAGAGAAGATGCTAAAGCGAAAGTTAATGGCGCATTTTTAACACTACCTCCAGCGGCACAATCTCGAGTTACCACTACAATGCAAGGTTTTATGAGTGGGGTATCGGGGGCGCCCGGTACCGTTACCGAAAGGGCATTGGCAACAGATAGTGCATTAGTATTACCTACCAGCCCACGCAGGGACACAACAACTCCTTCTGCACCAGGATTCTTGAAAGGTGGTAATTACAATGGCAGTCCACCTCAATATGTTCCTCCAATGGGAGGCACCGGAGCACAAATGAGTGCGAATATGACAGAGCCTTTTCGAACTGAAAAATCCAAGTGATATTGATCTGAAATCATTGGGGTCAGTATCTGATCCCATTTATTAGAAAACGCATCGCTGAGTACGTTAAACATTGGTTGTAATGGGCACGCAGTGGCGTAGCAATAGATTTACATCACGCTCTCGAGGTGATGAAAGAAAGTACGCTTGGATCGAGTTAGCCGAGAAGGGTATTTTTGGGGGAGTTGGAAGAGTTTATGCCCCCAAAACTATCTTATTTAAACATAGGATATTTAGATAACTCTCCTGATATATTAAGGCCTGAGTGAGCTAAAGGGGAAACAGGAGAACGGAAGTGTCGAGTACATCTAAAAAGCGAACGTGGTCCACAATGGTGAGAGCAAGTGACCAGCCTAGTGATGTGAGAGGTCGTAAATCTGCCAAGCACAAGCACAAGCATACAGCAAACAGTGGTATTAATACTCGATTAAGCTCCTTTAATTCACTTGTATTGCCTAATACTAATGTTGTCTCAAACCGTAACATAACTCATACGAATGTAAATACCAACTTCATAGCGAACAGTAATACAACCAATTCCAATCTGGTTTCAAACAGGAACCTAACTCCCAAAACGCTATATTCAAGTAGAAACGATAAAACCCTAACCAAATCACAAGCTAAGAAAGGGGCTTTCAGAGGCGATTTTTTAAAGAAAAAAAACAGTAGCTTTAGGTCGGCCTCTAATAAAACTCTGGATGGGCATCGAAGCGGTTATCACGAATCTTTCCTTACAACGGATACCGCCGTAAATCTGCGCAAAACCCATAAGACGGGTAAGTTCCCAGAGACTAATCGTAAGGTATATGCACCAATAATCGGTAAAGAAATAGATAGAGATAGAATTAAAGCTTTCATTGATATCGCAGATGGTTCCAGAACTGATACGGCACAAACAGTATTAAGTGGGCCGAATAATAAAGCGGCAGGGCATAGCGGCTCAAATGTCAGTACTGTAGGTCAATCTAGATCTCATGATCTAATCAGAAACGTCGGTATGGACGCATTGATGGATACAGATTTGAACGTTACTGAAGCCGTTGTACTTTCAGGAGCTTTAACGGTCAGTTCTATGGCTCCAGGGGTGGAGGCCAACAAATTAAAAAGCATTAATAAGTTAAAAAGTAGTTCTCCACAAGAGCATGAGCCCTCAAGAAATATGGCCAAAAAAAGGGTTTTCAGCGAATTTGGGAAGTTATCTGCTGGTGGGAGGGCTAGAGTAAGGAAGCATATGAAACCTTACTTCAAGAGTATTAATGACGATATACCTACAAGATTTCTAGGGAAAGGTATGCCAACGTCTCCGCTAAGGAAGCCTGAAACTCATCCAAACTCCTTTGTTAGTGGAATGGGTTATGACCTTACCTCTGAAATGAGCCCACCTAGTATAACTATTGCTAAAAATGCCAAGCCTAAAGAAAAGGCCTTATATTTAACTCAGCCTTTTAGAGCAAACCGAAGAAAATAGATATTTTGGGATCAAACCAAAATAAACACTTGGTGTAATATCGTGTAATAAACATATTGCACTTTGTTTCGTATAGTAAGTGTCTGGGGATCTGTTTCTCTTAAGTAGTTCAATTTTTGACTTTTAGGATGCAAGGACGTACTTTAAAATATTATGCAAATATTAACTGAAACCAACGTTTATATGGTGTCATTCTCTCAGAGTATTGACATTCATCACTACTGTGAAAAGCTTTTGGCAGAAAATATTAGTATTGTGAGTCAAGCACAAATAACGCTTAAAGCTCATCACGAGTCGCATCCTATTATCTGGCTTCTTATCTTTGACAGTTTTGAGCAAATTACGAATACAGATTTTCGTAAACATCATGCTAATAATGAGTCTTTTGTCTTCCTAATTAAAAACCCAGAAACAACACCCCCTCTCCAAAGCAAATATAAATCACTTCCTTTTTCTTGCAGTCTTGAGCAGTTACAACAAACCTTATTATCTCAAGAACAAGCTATTTTACAGCGCAATATATTTAGAGATCATGAAGTTGAAGATGAATTGTTTTTGCAGCAAAAATTATATGGGCGCTCAGCAGTATTTAACGAAACCAAAGACGTAGTGCGTTGTGTAGCAACAACAGACGAATGTGTATTTATTAAAGGTGAAACGGGCACAGGTAAAGAATTAACTGCCCGCTCAATTCATTATTTAAGTGATCGTAACAACGCGCCTTTTATCCCAATTAACTGTGGTGCGTTTAATGATGACTTAATTTTGAGTGAATTATTTGGTTATGAAAAAGGCGCTTTTACTGGCGCGATAAAAGCCAAAAAAGGATTGTTGGAGATTGCCGACAGTGGCACTGTGTTTTTAGATGAAGTAGACAGTTTATCTCTTAAAGCTCAAGTGGCATTGTTGCGTTTTTTACAAGATGACGAAATTCGTCCTATAGGTAGCCACACAATTAAAAAGGTGAATGTACGAGTTGTGGCCGCTAGTAATAAAAACCTTAAAACTCTAATAGCCCAAGAAAAATTTAGGGATGATCTTTATTATCGTTTAGATGTATTAACGGTATGTTTACCATCTTTAAAGCAACGAGGGGAGGATACTCTGTTATTAGCACAATACTTTTTGGCAGAACTTGCTATTAATAATGACAATGTTAGTAAAGTGTTCAGTCAGTCAGTAATTGATGCAATAAAAGAGTATGAATGGCCTGGTAATATAAGGGAGTTACAAAATTTTATAACACGGGCTTATGTGTTAACCAAAACGAGCATCATTGATAATTCAGATTTGATATTGGGTACACCAATAGCACATCTTCCGGATGGGACTCTGAAAACAGAGCCGGTTGCTTTAACACGATCATGGAATGAAGAAAAAGAAATGGTGGTTCGGCAATTCGAAAAAAAATATTTACATCAAGCGTTAAAAAAAACACATGGGAATATATCTAAAGCAGCGAGTATAGCTAAAAAAGAACGTCGTTCGTTTTGTCGGCTAATGCAAAAATATGGTTTGGAGCGTAAGAGCTATATTGGGATTTAGGGCTTAATCCGCTATAACTCCTAATCTATTAAAATAGCTAGATGAGTCATCATTTATGCATATAGTCGTTTACTATGAGAAGTTTAATCCAAAACAAGTTTGACCAATCCCCTAGGCATGTTAAGCCTAGTTACATGCATTACGCCTGTAAATTACTTAGTTAGTCGTAAATCGCTTCAAATAAACAACCTTCTATTAATGTATTATTTTGTTTGGAATGAAACACAAGATGATCAGCTTGTCGTTCGCCAAAGTGAGTTTGGACTGTAACTTGTTTGATTGGTAAGTGGCTTGTACTAAACTCGGCGAACTCAAATTGGATACTGTCATTTACTAACCTGTACTTACCATTCAATATTTGTTCACTTCCTTCTACAAACTCACGATTTATATAAATCTCAAGTTCAATTCTTACTTCACCGGTTTTAAAGAACTCAAAGGTTGCATCTATTTCTTTCCCATCTTTTTTACAAGACTTCTCGCTCATTACTGGCGGCATTATTTTTTGATAACCATTGCGTAAATATAAACCAATGCTTTTGGTGGAATAAAAGTGATTGCCTTGGGCAAACTGGTAATACTTAGGTGTTGGTAGTACTTGTTCAACTAAGATTTTTTCAATAACTAAAAGATCATTAGGTGCTGAAAATACAGGGTTAGTAGCGATGGCGGTATCGGAAAATTCAGGTGGAATTTCAGCATCCACGGGCTGAACGTCATAACCTAATAGCACCAGTTGCTCAGTCACTTGAGTGAGTGAGGCTGGCGGGTAACCTGTGTTAAACAAATACACGGTTTTGTTAGCGCAGCCAGTTATCAGAGCTCCTAAGAGTAAGCATGCGCTTAGCAAAACGGTTAATTTTAAGTTAACCGTCATAAGGGTAAAAGCACTTTGATAGTGCTGTTCAAAACGGGTACTTTGCAAAGCCATGTATTTTAAAGACTAGCATTTTCAAGATTATAATTTTTGAAAGCCTAGTCTGCCCATGTGCTTCGCCATATCTTCGGCTGACGTAGCAGGACGTACGTTGCGGTCAATCATTACAATTTTGCCAGACTTATCAATATAAAAAGTATGACGTTTAGCGTAACCCATAAAGCTTACACCATAAGCTTCGGCTACATCACCGTTTGCATCACTTAATAGTGGGAAATCAGCTTTGGTTTCTTTTGCAAATTCAGTGTTTTTAGATAACTCGTCAGTACTTGCCATAAAATACTGAGCGTTAAAACCTTTTAATAAATGTCCATTGTCCGCTAATGATTTACATTCAATGGTACATCCTTTGGTAAATGCTTTAGGGAACCAAGCTAATACAACAGATTTCTGGCCTTTAAAGTCAGACAGCTTATAGGTTTTGCCGTCGCTGGCTTGCAATGTAAAGTCTGGAGCTTGATCGCCAACAGATAGCTCAGCGGCTACATCAAGGCTAACAAGACTCGTCATTAATAAAGCGGCTGTGGTAAATAATGCAAAAATTGATTTTTTCATGTGGTGATCCTTTAACGTTATTTATTTTCAAAGCTTTTACTTAAGAGCGCTTACTCAGAGCACTGACTTAAGAGCATCAGTTTGTTAAAACAAATTGATTAAGCGTAAAGCTTAGAGTCAGGTTAAATGGTAAATTTTGCAACAAGTTTTGTTTGTTCTGCTCAGATATTTTCCAGCCAAATGGTGTCATAGTTAGCAGGTTTTCAACATCCGTTGGCTTATCTAATATAACGGTCTGCTCTATATCTTGTTTATCAGTCACCTCAAAACCTTCAGGTGGCGTTGCGGTGTCATGTAATTCAGGTGTATCGTAAACATATTTTTTTAACTCTATTAAATGCTTAGCACCAGGAGAAACAGATAATATTCTTCCTTGTGGCGATAATATACGCTGACACTCTTTACCAATTAAAGGTGCGAATACATTAACAATTAAGTCAGAAAAACCATCGGCAAACGGTGTATGGGAATTAGTAGCAACACAATAATGCACTTGTTTATTGCGTTTGGCTGCGTACTTAACAGCGGACTTAGAAATATCTACACCGTATACATTGGTGCCCTCAACCTGACTATCCTCAACCTGAGCCATTTTGATTTGGCTTTGAATAAAGTCAGTGTAATAACCTTCACCACAACCTAAATCGATAATATTGTTATGTGGTAGTGTTTTCTTTGTCAGTGATAGTAGTGTTTTTACTAACGCCTGACGTAAAAAGTCATAATGGCCTAACTGCAAAAATTCACGACGTGCCAATACCATGTTTTTGTCATCACCCGGTTGCAAAGAGTTTTTTAACTGCACAGGCAATAAATTCACATAACCTTCTTTGGCATAATCAAACATGTGTTTGTTATCACAAACAAGGCTATTGTTTGTTTTTTGTAGCTTAGTAAAACAAATAGGGCAGTGGAATTCAGGTATTTTGGTCATGGCTTAGGTTTATTAAACGGTATTTGATGGCAGTATACCGCATCAAAACTTTGTTATGTGGTGATTTTGCCTAATTAATCAGCGTTCAATACACAAAAAGCAAAAATATTTAAAATTGAGCTTTACCTTGTGGCGTTGCTAAGTATAATTGGCGCAACTTCGATGCAGGGGCGTAGTTCCAATTGGTAGAACAGCGGTCTCCAAACCCGATGGTTGGGAGTTCGAGTCTCTCCGCGCCTGCCAAGTTACTTCTTCTATATATCATATTTCTTAAATTTCATTCTCAAGAAAATTACTTCCATATAATTATATAAACATAATGTGTTAATTCTAAATTCATTTTACTTCTGAACATTATTATTTCACCTGACGGCGACCATACCTTTTTCAACAGCCAAAAAGGTAGGCCAAAAGGCCGCCCGTCACCAAATATCTAATTGTATTAAATATTAACTTTTGTCTTCAAATACGGAAAAACATTCGTCCCTGAACATTTTCCTCAATCGGGCATCCATGCCCGCTCGATTTGAGAAAAGTTATATTCAATACAGATATTTTAAAGTGGGGGTTAAAAGCAAAAGCAAAAGCAAAAGCATTATAGCTTTGTATGCCTGTTTCTCCCATAGTCAGGAAAACAAACTAATCTCTCACTTTTGGCCAATTAACCGATTTATGTAAATTACTTTTACTGGCAATTGGTTAACAACTTTGCTAAAAATAACTTAATCAGAAAAGTGAACGATAAGCTCGTTAGAAAACGGGCGAGTAGCTCGCTATAACCATGTTATGAGTAAAATCGATCACGGATAAGGAAATTAAATGGCTCAGAAATTATTTTTAGATGCTTTAATTGGAAGAGATGATTTTGAGGTTCAAGATCAAGCACACAATTCACAAGGGCCTCATAAAACAACACTTAGTTATAGTGATTTTGAAATCCCAGGTTTTTTCTTTTCTTCATTGAGAAAGCCAGATTTCCAACGGGAAACAAATGAGTGGGATGCAGAGAAGGTTAAGGATCTTGTCGAGAGTTTTTTAGATGGCGATTTAGTTCCAGCAATAATCTTATGGAAATATGCCGATAGTTATACATTTGTGATTGATGGCGCACACAGGATTAGTGCAATAGCTGCATGGGTTAATGATGATTACGGTGACGGTAAGATTTCTAGAAAATTTTTCGATAATGCGATACCTGAACAACAGATAGAAACGGCAAATAAAGCTCGTCAAATAATCAATCAAGATATTGGCTCATTTAAAGACTTTAAAGATGCACTATTTGAACCTGATATCGCTGCAGAGCATGTAAAGAAAAGGCTGAAAAATTTTGGTACAAGAGCTTTACAATTACAATGGGTGGACGGAGATTCCAAAAAAGCGGAAAGTAGTTTTTTCAAAATAAACCAGAAGTCTACGCCTATTAGTGATACTGAGATTTCTATATTGGAAGCTAGAAGAATGCCTGCTGGATTGTGTTCAAGGGCCATTTTACGAGGTGGCCAAGGATATAAATATTGGAATGTCTTTGTTCCTGAATTATCAGAAAAAATTCAGGGTGAAGCAGAGACAATAAATAATTTAATTTTCAAGCCAGAGTTAATTACTCCAATAAAAACCTTAGACCTACCTTTAGGTGGTAAAAACCATGCAAGTAATTCATTGTCTATGGTTTTTGAACTAGTAAAGCTGCTCGGAGCTAATATTAAGGATGAAGATAAAAGTGGGGAGGAAACCCTTAAGACGCTTGTTGAGATAAGAAAGTCACTTCAAAGAGTTAATGATATTCATCCATCATCACTAGGTCTTCATCCTGCGGTGTATATCTATAGCCAATCTGGTAACTTCAGAATTAGTTGTTTTCACGCAATAATTGTTTTTACAAAAGAACTTGTAGACTCAAAAAAATTAGTTGTTTTCACTGAGAATCGAAAAGATTTTGAAAACACCATGATTAAATCAGACATGGTTATTCAGCAAATAGTCAGGAAAGCTCGGCAAGCAAATAAAGCCGTTGTGCCTCTGGTTAAGTTTTTTCATGCAATTCTTGAAAAGCTCACTTTGCAAACTAGTGCAGATGATGTTTTGACTGAGCTTGGTAAGACGCAAGAGTTTGCATACATCAACTTAGAAGAAACTCACTATTCGTCGACAACCTCAACATCGTTTTCAAAATCAACTAAGAGTGCAGCATATATATCTGAGGCTATAAGCAATGCATCAAGATGTAAAATCTGCGGTGGAATACTGCATCAAAAGTCGATCTCTATTGATCACAAAGTTCGTAAGGAAGATGGAGGTGATAGCAATGTGAATAATGCACAGCTTACTCATCCATATTGTAATAGCACTTATAAAAACTAAAAAAGTAACAAAAATAAAACATTAATAAATAGAAATAACAGAGACATCCATTTAAACAAACACCAAAAGACAAACACAGGGAAATTAATATGTGGGAAAAATTAAGTACGTTTCAGAAGGTGGTATTTGTTGTTGTAATATCTTTGGTTGTTCCCGTCTTTATTGAAACAAGTAGCTGCCGGAGTTGATATTTCTTGCTGACGCTGGTGGTGTGGAGCTTGTTTTTACTTTTTTGGTGTTTTATTTCAAACCTATCATTACCAAAGTTCAAATGGTGATCTACAAATTAAAAGTTGAAGTGGCTATTGCTGGTTCTGCTTTTAAGTCGAGTGCGTTTTATTAAGCAATTGATCCTGTGTTAGGTGTTTGCTCTGCAAGGGGGAAGTTATTTTTGATAAAATGATCAGTAGCTCAAAGTTTTAACACTCAAACAAAGAAGTTTAATTAATTTCTCTTTTTTTTAAAAAAAATTAATGATAGTGTATTTTTTCAACTTATTAATTAAAAAGGATTTAAAATGGTAATACGAAATTTATTAGTTGTGACTGCTGTAATTGCGCTTAGTGCATGTTCAACAGTAACTATGTTACCTCAAGGTAATGTAAAATTATCATCTCAACCAACATATCAACAATCTCATCCATTTTTTCTTTGGGGACTTGTTGGTGAATCTAGAGTTAATGTGCTAGCTGTTTGTAAAAATCAAGACCCAATTCAGTTACAAACACAAGAAACCTTTCTCGATGGGTTTCTAGGTGTTGTTACTTTAGGTGTCTATTTCCCTCGTACTGCAAAAGTTTGGTGTCCTAAGGAGAGCAATAATGAAATTTAAACTATTAGTATCAGTATTATTTGCGGTTGTTATTTCGGGTTGTCAAACTATGCACTTTGATAGAGGTGAAAATGTTACTTCTACAACTGCTACTTCATCATGGCATCACAATTTTGTTTTGGGGTTATATGAAGGTTCGGCTCCTGTAATGTTAAGTGATAAATGTGCAGGCGGCACTTGGACATCAGTAACGACTAAAACTAGCTTTACTAATGGTGTAGCTAGCACTGTTGTTAACAATGCTGTAGCACCCATCTGGTATCCAGAAACGGTTGAAGTGAAGTGTAAGTAGTATTTAAATATAGGTTGTTGTCAAATACAGCAACCTATATTGTCTATAAAACGTTAACTTCTAAAAAGTGCCAGTTCCCGAATCAATGGGAGCAGAGTTATTGATTTTTTGCTTAGTTATTATTTCGTAATCAGCTCAGTTAATCACTGGGCTTTTTATTACTTATTTATATATGGTTTTTGTGGGGATTGGTCAGACTCAGTGCTAAATGTTTGCTCTGAAACGTGTGTTTAGTTACTGGCTCGTTTATTTATGCAGGTGTATTACTGTTACGGTAAGTATGAGCATAGCTTAATATATTGCAGTAAATAACCGATGAACTTCATTCTAAATTTCTAAAATAACTTTATTATAAAAAAGCGCCATAAGGCGTTTTTTTGTTTTATAGTGTCAGCAACACCCACCAGACAGAGAGTAAAATGTTTAGTAAAAAAATATTAATAACCCTAACCGGATTACTGTTCAGTAACTTTGCTTATAGCAGTGACTTAACCGTTGAAGAATTACGTATTGAAAACGCGACGGTAAAAATGCCAGCAGTGCTTAATACGTTTGCCAGTAATATTGATGCGTTTACACAAGCATGGCAGGGCGCTGGCAGTTACCAAGATGCAAAAAACATCACAATGTTGCACTCTCAAAAGTTGTGGTTAGACGCTAAGAATAAACTGCAATCTTCATCTGTACTTGATGATCGTCCTTTATATTGGGCTAGGCTTTTGGCGAGTAAAATTATTCGTTCAACCAAGCCATCATTCGCACTGTCAGAGCTACAAACACAAGCTTTGTTAACCATGCTTGAGGAAGGTTCTAGAGGGAAGATGGAGTTGGAATATACGCAACAAACAGATAAAAAAATATTGTTAACTGGATTTGACCCTTTCTTACTAGATAGAAATATTAATCAAAGTAATCCGTCTGGTATTGCGGCATTAAAACTGGATGGGCAAGTGATTACCTATAACGGCATTACGGCTGAAATTAACACAGTTATGATCCCAGTTCGTTATAAAGATTTTGATGATGGAATAATTGAATCATTATTAGCGCCTTACTACGCATTAAATAATGTTGATATGATTGTTACTGTGAGTATGGGACGTAAAGAGTTTGATTTAGAACGTTTTCCTGGAAAGCGTAGAAGTGTTACCGCGCCAGATAATGTAAATGTTCTCTCAGGTGGTACTAGAGAAACGCCTATTATTTCAAAACTTCATAATGCGCCATTACCGGGTGAAGAGTTTGTGCTTTTTAGTTTGCCTATCAAGCAAATGCAACTCGCTAAAGGGCCTTATAAAGTCATTGATAATCATAAAGTCACTAGCATTGTTAACTCACAGGAACCAAAAAATATTGA
>JAWUWS010000127.1:0-30286 GCA_034111705.1 Psychrosphaera sp. | reverse complement strand
TCGTATAACGGCCCAAATTTTAATACATAGTCAAGATCGTCTTTACCATTTCCACGCTCAGCATTTCCGTGTAGAAACAGAATGACAGGCCATTTTTTTTCTTTGTCCGTTGCATAACCTTTTGGTAAATAAACAAAATAGTCACGCTCCGTATTCTGTGTTTTACTTTGATACGACAGCCTTTGTAACTCTGGCTCTGATTCAACATCTGGTGTTTTATTGCAGCCAAATAACGACAATAAACTGATGCCAATAATAGATAAACGGATCATATTTACTTCCTTATGTTCATTAAGAGTATATATAGTTCTTCATCGTCGTATCATTTCAGCTTCAATTTGTTCCAAAGATTTACCTTTAGTTTCTGGGAATAACCGCACAACCAAAATTAAACCGATGAAAGCAAACACACCGTAAATCAAAAACGTCAGTGCCGAGCCTAATACTTCTAATTCCCAAGGAAATACAAAGGTCACAGTGAAACTAACAATACTGTTAATTACGCTCACAAAGGAAATGGCAATACCACGAATATGATTGGGGAATATCTCAGAGAACATCACCCACATAACCGGCCCTAACGAAAAGGCAAACGATGCAACAAAGCCCAAAATACCAAGTAAAATAATCGTCGCATTCATGGTTGCCGCTAGTTTTAAAATATCACCTTGGTGTACATTAAACGCTTGTTGACCAACCTGCTTAACCACCGCTTGTTTAAACTCAACGTCTGACTGATAAACGGTCTGTTTGATCTCATTTAACTTAGTCAACGATTGCTCTTTTACCACCAAGCTATCAACATCTTGTTGAGATAATTGATACGTCGCCTGAGAGAAACCATAAGCACACAAAGCCATGCTCAATGTCACTCCAGCTAAGCCAATTGTTAATAGCGGTTTACGTCCTAATTTGTCAATTAACATCATTGCCGCTATCGTAAATAATACATTGATCACACCAACTAATACGGCTTGAGCAAAGGCGGCGTTTGTCCCGACTCCACTTTGTTCAAAAATACTTGGAGCATAAAAGAAAATCGCATTTATTCCTGTGATTTGTTGCGCTATCCCAACAATAATACCTATGGTAATAGCGAATCTAATTTTTGAATTAAACAAGAATTTAATACTCGCTAATAAAGAGGTATCTTTATTTTCTAAAGACTGTTTGATTTCATTGATATCGTCTTGATAGTTATGAGTTGTCTCATTACCGTTTAATTTTTTTAGAACTTCAACAGCAGCATCATCTTGGCCTTTTAGTGCTAACCAACGAGGGCTGCGAGGTATATAAAACAACAATATAAACCAAACTAACGCAGGTAAAATTTCTAACCCTAACATCCAACGCCAAGTATGAGTATCAAGCCCAATAGACGTTACCCAAGTTGCTGCAGACTGGCTAAGTTCAAGCACATAATAATTAGCAAAATACGCAGCCGAAAAACCAATAACAATGTTGAGTTGGTTAATTGATACTAACTTGCCTCGTTGTTTTGGCTGGCTGATTTCAGCAATGTACATAGGTGCAATCATAAGTGAACAAAAAGCCAATCCACCAATGAAGCGAGCAGATACTAACATCCAATAACTGGTTGAAAAGGCCGAAGCAATGGCTGAGAGCAAATAAAGCAATGCGATAGCAATAAGTAAATTTCTACGACCAAAACGGTCCGCTAGCACGCCAGCTGTTACCGTTGCTATTATTGCACCTAAGGTCGGAGCGCTAACAACCAAACCTTGCTCAATGGAGCTTAAGTTAAACTCCGAAACAATAAAATTTAAGGTTCCGGAAATCACTGAGGCATCAAAGCCAAAAATAAATCCACCTAAGGATACTATGATTGTATAAAGGACAACTGGGGATATTTTCATATTATTGTTACATTAGGTTTTAAGTTGTCTCATATTAACATTTACTTTGTTCACGACAACAGGTAATTGGAAGCGCTTACATGCAAACGGTAGCATGCGATGTTTTTAATTATATTAAAGCGAACACCTGCACCATAATTACTAAACAAAAAGCGACCTAACCCTGATTTACCATGTTAGACCGCTTTTGTTCTAGTTATGTTATACCACTAGATATAATTCTAGATTTATTACGCTGCATGTGCCGCTTGGTAAATAGAATTAAATGTATTTTCCAAACTAAGATTCATATTTAATTTTAGTTTTCTAACAATATCGCTAGATGAAATAACGCCACGTATATGGTGATTACTTCTGTCTAGTACTAAGCAGTGGCGAAGTTTGTAATTGCCTAACGCCATTAGAACATCATTTACGGTAGCCTTTTTTAATTCATCAAAATCGAATGCGTGCAAACGATATTTAGGGATCATCAAATCTTTCACTAATACATCTTTACGGCTATTACTTTTTGAAACTTGAGCCTGTATTTTTTGCTCTGTAAGTTCATTACTACTAATAATGCCTAAGAAGTCATCATATTGTGATACCACTAACTTCATTCTAACGTGTGTTTTTAACATCAATTGTAATGTGGCTTCCGCCGATGTATCACTTTCTACCACTAATGCTTCATGCTGTTTAAAATCGGTAAATATCGTCGTGGCTGGAGACTGTAAATTGGTTACATCAAATTCATCAGGTGAAACAACATTGTCAGTTACGTCTAAGTTAAATAATTCTAATTTTTTCATTTTGACCTCTAAATTCATAATCTTGAGCGATCAAAGCTGTTCATATTTAAGGTATGTGTTTAACCAATATAAATACGTTAACGACAGGTTAAATTTTGTTTGTACTGCCTGTTAAAAGCATTGATCAATACGTCTTTACTTTGAATAAAGACAAAGCGTTTATTACTAAACACGGACTTTTTGATTTATGAACAATAGATTGGAGGTGCTCTTGGGTATGTATTTACAAAATATAATTGAGGAGAAAATGGACCTTTGTAACTTAAAGTAGGTGGTTCATAACCGGTTAGAACCGACCATGGTATTTCGCGGTTAAGGGTGTATGAGCTGTCTAAATCTAATTCTGGATTTAAAACTTCATCAAGGGCGATCAAGTTTGCTTCGGTTACACTTAATTTATGGTCAGTATTAACCCCAATTTCTGTTTCAGAAAAAGTAGTTAAAACTATACTGATGATAAATAAGAGTTTAAATAACACTAAACAACGCCTAAAGTAATACCTATCAATAATATTGTGGGCACTTTAAAGTTAATCAAGCTTTAACCATTATTAAATATTTATTTCTAATAAAACAAATCTTAAAGAATTCAATCTATGAGCGCACTACAAACCATTATTACATTAACATTATTGTCAGGCTTAGCGATTCCTTTTGGCGCTATTATTGCCAACCAGAGGTTTATTAAAAATGTTTTATTGGAAAATGAATTTCAACACTTTATTGTCGCATTTGGTGGTGGCGCTTTATTATCAGCTGTCGCTTTAGTACTAGTGCCAGAAGGAAGTCAGCACCTTTCATTGTTTATTAGTGGATTATGTTTCAGTTTAGGCGCCCTGCTATTTATGGGGCTTGATATTTTGCAAGCGAGATTAAAAACATCCGCTAGCCAATTATTAGCTATGTTAGCTGACTTTGTACCTGAGTCTTTAGCATTGGGAGCAACATTTACTATTAACCCGGACATGGCTGTTTTATTAGCTGTGCTGATTGCGCTGCAAAACATTCCTGAGGGATTCAACGCATTTGGTGAGCTTAAAAAATCAAGTTCCTACTCCTCGATTAAAATCATAGTGATATTTACTCTGTTTGCTTTGCTTGGCCCAGTAGGTGGTGTCTCTGGCTATTTGTGGTTAGTCGACTCACCACAGTTGTTATCTGGTATTATGTTATTTGCATCAGGTGGGATTTTGTATATGGTTTTTCAAGATATTGCACCACAAGTACCATTACAAAGTCACTATTTTCCACCAATGGGAGCAGTTTGTGGATTTTTGCTAGGTTTATTAGGTTATATGATGACAATATGAATTTACTTTCAGATCATGAACAAACTCGATTACGACCAGCCTCTTTAGCCTGATAAAGCGCGTCATCCGCTAATTTAATCATTGTCTTTCTAGCACCAGCTTGTTGCGAACACAGTCCAATGCTCACCGTCAACCTTCCAAGTTCACAGCCTAAGTGCTCGATATTTGCAGCTTCAATTTCCGTTCTTATACGCTCAACTGATAGCTTAGCGCCTTTTAATTCAGTGTCATTCATGATCACTAATAACTCTTCACCACCATAACGATATACACGATCATGCTTGCGTTTCACCTTTTTGATAATGCTAGCGATAGATTGTAATGCTTTATCACCAAGTTGGTGTCCATAGTAGTCATTGTACTTTTTAAAGTAATCAACATCGATTAAAGCAACAGAGTAAAATGTACCATTACGTTTAGCTTCAGCTTCTTTGTATTTTAAATCTATTTCCATGGCATGGCGACTGCCAATTTTCATTAGTGAATCTTCTAGCGCTAGTGACTCTAACTTCTTATTAGTCTTTATTAAGGCTTGTTCTAAATCCATTAGGTTAATATAAGTATCCAACAGCTCCGTTTGAGAGACAATTCCAACTAAATCGCCATTATTGTCAATAACAGGAAGGTTTTTTAACTTATTAACTTTGGCGGTTACTAAAGCTTCATATATAGGTGTATTTTCGTGTAAGCAAAAAGGCTGAGTGTGCATTACTTCGCCAACGGTTAACTCTTCGTCTAGGATATTATTGCCTTTTTCAAAGATCTGTTGGCACGTCAGCATGATAACTTTTGCAGTGACCATTCCATGCAACTTATTACCATAACCAATTAACCCGCATGAATGATTATTCGATAACATATCATCAAGTAGTTGTTTAAAGTTGGACTCTGGCGATGCATTTATTTTTGCAGGAACCATTATGGATTTAATATTCATTAATTATCTTATTATTACTACTAGATACTTGAGTAAAGTAACATTAATTGCCTGAAACTTGAATTTTCAAACGAAAAAAAGGCACATATTTTTTGTGCCTTTTCATATTTATCTAATGGGGAGAAACAACCAATCTAATTACATATTAGGGTAATTAGGTCCGCCACCGCCTTCTGGCGTTACCCATGTGATATTTTGCGCAGGATCTTTTATGTCACACGTTTTACAGTGAATACAGTTTTGTGAATTAATTTGAAATTGGTTATCACCAGCCTCATCCTTCACAAACTCGTAAACACCTGCTGGACAATAACGCTGAGCTGGCTCATCAAACTTATCTAAATTAGACATTGGTATTTGAGGGTCTGTTAATTTTAAGTGAACAGGTTGCTCTTCTTCATGGTTCGTATTTGATAAAAACACCGACGATAACTTATCAAAACTTAACTTACCATCAGGCTTATTATAAGCCGGTTTCTGGCATTCTGCTGCAAGCTTCATATTGGCATAATCAGGGGTATTATCTTGAAAGTTAAATGGTAACTTTCCACCAAACCAGTTTTGGTCAATCGTGTTATATGCCCCACCTAAAAAGACACCTAACTTGTGCATAACAGGACCAAAGTTACGACTTGATTTTAATTCATCAAATAACCAACTTTGTTCAAATGCATCTTGTAGTTGAGTCAGATCAGATTGACCTTCATCACCAGATTTTAATGCATCAAAAATAACTTCAGCGGTGATCATGGCTGACTTCATAGCAGCATGATTGCCTTTGATTTTGGCGTAATTTAATGTTCCTGCATTACAGCCTACTAAAAACCCACCCGGCATCGACATTTTTGGTAAAGAGTTCAATCCACCTTTAGCAATGGCTCTTGCCCCGTAGGCTATACGTTTTGCACCAGTTAAATGTTTAGCGAATATCGGATGATGTTTCATACGTTGAAACTCTTCAAACGGGCTAACGTTTGGATTGCTGTAATTCAAATCTAAGATTAAACCGCAAACAATTTGATTGCCTTCAGCGTGATATAAATAACCACCACCACTTAATTCACCTGTTAATGGCCAACCAGCTGAGTGAATAACCAAACCTTCTTGATGCTGTTCTGCTGGTACATCCCAAATTTCTTTAAAACCTAGCCCATAGTGTTGCGGAGATTTATTCTCATCTAGCTGATATTTTGCAATTAACTCTTTACCTAAATGACCACGACATCCCTCTGCAAAGATGGTGTATTTTGCTCTTAGTTCCATCCCTGGCATAAATGAATCTTTTTGCTCTCCAGCTTCATTTAATCCCATATCACCGGTTTGAATACCAACGACATTGTCTTGTTCATCATAAAGTACTTTTGAGGCAGCAAAACCAGGGAAAATTTCAACACCCATTTCTTCAGCTTGCTCAGCTAACCAACGACATACGTTCCCCATAGAGACAATGTAATTTCCATCGTTATGCATGGTTTTAGGAAAAGCAAAACTAGGGACTTTGGATGAAGCAAGATCACCGCGTAAATAATAAATTTCGTCGTGACTAACTTTCGTATGTAACGGTGCACCTTTTTCTTTCCAATCAGGAATTAATTCATTAAGTGCTTTGGGATCTAATACCGCACCTGATAACACATGAGCGCCAACCTCAGAGCCTTTTTCTACAACACAAACCATTAACTCTTGTTGGTTTTGCTGTGCTTGTTGCATGAGTCGAATTGCAGCAGATAAACCGGCTGGGCCTGCGCCTACAATTACAACATCAAAGTCCATTGATTCTCTTTCAATTTCAGACACTCTGAGTCCCCTTATCTTCTTATTATGTGAGTTTATTATTATGCGAGCTTATTTATATGACTTTATTACCATATATTTTCGATCTTTTATAGCCAATTTTACTTGGCTCAGTTGAGTACAACAACTAAGTTTGCGAATAATTGTTTAACAGACTGTTGCCACAAATTGACATTATGTTTTAACACTGTGCCCGATTTTAGCTGCATCTCTAACTCTTTCGTTAGTTGAAAAATTTGTTTTGCGCCTATATTACCTACAGCACCTTTAAAATTATGCAGTAATTCTAACTTTTCAGCGGCATTCAAACTTTCAAAATCATTTATAATTCCATTCATTCTAGAGGAATAGGACAAATGAAATTTATTTAATATCGCCAACATATTATCCAAAGAATGATTAACTTGGGTGTATAAAAATGGCACATCTATTTGTTGTTGTAACTGTTTGCTAATTAACATTAGCTCTGGCTGAGTAAATGTTAGAACCGCCGATATTAATTTCTTTTTATTAATAGGTTTAGTGAGATGTTGATTAATTCCAGCAAGTAGGGACTTATCTATGTCCATCTGCGATGAATGAGCCGACATAGCTATAATAGGTAATGTATCTAATCCATTTATTAACCGAATACGTGACGTCAATGAAAGACCATCCATTACCGGCATTTGAATATCTGTGATGACGATATCAAACGCTTGTTTTTCCAGCTCAACCAAGGCTTCTTTGCCATTTTTAGTTATGCTAGAAAGCGCCCCTTCTGATTCTAAAATCAGCGTCAAAACTTTTTGATTAACCTCATCATCTTCAACAATAAGGATCTGTTTACCTTGTAACTTGCCTGCTCTGACACCTGGATCATTAGGATAAATAATTTGCATCTGTTGTAAGTTCGACAGCATAGTTTGTGCATTTACAGGAGCAGTCAACAGAGGGAGGTGAGGTAAAGAAGACAGAACTGGACAGGTTTGTAATGTAAATGCGATAGGCTGAATACGGATAATACCTGAGTTGATTTTATCAATAATACCTTGTGGTAATTGCTCGATAAGCTCGACTCTGCATAGTAAAACCGTTGGCGATAAAACGGTCTTTTCAGTAATCATTTTTATATTCGACTCAGAACTCAAATCAATAGGATTGGATACCACACCAATACTAGTTAATTTACGCTCAAACAACTTACTTATCTCTGTATCCACTTCCCAATAAATAAAATTGTACTGTGTTTTTTCAACTATAGGCTGCTCTGTCACAATATCAAATTCAAACGTTAAACTAAACTTCGTACCGCCCCCCTCCTCACTTTCCAAGGTGATTTCACCACCTAATAGCTTTACTAATTGATAAACAATAGCTAAACCTAATCCTGTGCCACCATATTCTCTTGTTACTGAGCTGTCGGCTTGAGAAAATGCTTCAAATACAGATTGACGATCAGACTTTGCAATGCCAATTCCGGTATCTACCACATGAAATTTAACGATTTGTTTATTGGAGTCTAATTTTTCTAATAACTCAGCCTTAACGTAAATCCGGCCTTTATGTGTAAACTTGACTGCGTTACCAATCAAGTTAGTAAAAATTTGAGTAAGCTTAATTTCATCACTGATAAACAATTGTGGGAAATTGAGAGGCAATTCTATATCTAGCAACAACCCTTTTTTCATAGCTTTTGGCAAACTATTTGTAAATGCATTCTCCAGTACATGGTTAATATTGAAGACACCTAATTCTGCTTTTAGCTTGTGGGCATTACCTTTTGAAAAGTCCAAAACACTGTTAATTACAGCCAATAAACTTTTGGCAGAATGATCTGCAATACCAATAAAGCTTTTTTGAGTTGGATCAGAATTAATACCATTTAATAATTCCAACATGCCAATAATAGAGTTCATTGGCGTCCGAATTTCATGGCTAATATTAGCAATAAACTCGCCCTTAACTGCATTGGCTTTTTCCGCCGCTGCAACCGCCTTTTCTAGTTCATGAACATTATTGTAATCAAGCGTAATATCCCGCCCAAAACCAAGCACTCCGAGTACTTGATTTTTGTTATCTATAATTGGCGAGTACAACCACAAAATTAATACGACGTTATCATTGGAATCACGAGTCCATCTTCGTTTAATAATAGATTCTTTATTTTTGATAACCTCTTGTTCACTGTTTTCAATCCATTGCGCCCTATTAGACTCAAATAAATCTCTCGATGTTTTATGAATAATATTTGGTTCGCTAGTACCAATGAATTTTTCATAGGCACTATTACAACCTAAATATTGTCCATCCATATCTTTATAAAATAACATGTCAGGGATAGTGTTCATCATGGCTCTATTGAGGGCTAAATTTCTATCTTTAGAACTCGTTTGATCTAATAACTCTTGAGTACGCTGATTCACTTTAGTATCTAAGTCATGCGTTTTGTGGCTTAAAGTGCTGAGTAAGTCTTTATTTTCTCGATACGTCTGCTTTAACAGTGAAAACCACACTTCCCAACCTTTAGCAGCACGATTATCTGTAGTTTCTCGTCTAAAATGTAAGCCTTCAATACTAATAATTAGAGCTGAAATAGGTATCGCCAATTGCCAAACAATAATAATGGTAAAAACAACCAACACTAAGGTACTGGCAACAAATAAAGTTAATCCTAACTTAGTAGCTACCATGAAAGCCTGCTGCTCTAAAACCTTTATCGGTTCAGCAAACAACATTCTAAAATAATCATTCCCTAAGATGTGCTGCTCCAGTAATAAGGTTTCATTACCGTTAATTTTTGTGATGTTAGTTTCATTAAACTTGATAGCGTTTGAGCGTTTGAGTTTAGTGAATAAGTCATAAGGTGGAGGTAATTTTTTTGTGATTAGTATTGAGCTGCTTTTATCCTTATTTTTTAAAGAAGGGTTACTGGTGCCCAAGCTTTTTGAGTCTAACTCTTTTTTGATTAAGCCTTTTTGAATTGAGTCTTTCGTATCTGTGCTTGTTATATTTAGGTTGCTGGCAATTACATAGCCACTGCTTGGATCCCAAATAACGCCATTACCTGTGAGACTATCTGGTAATTTTAAAAGAGTAGGCGATAATTCCGAAACTAAATAGTATTTTTCGGTGTGTTCTTCGTCAGCTGTTGTTTTATCTGCATGACCTTGAAATAAAGGGTAAATGAAATAATTAACTAATACACCATCCTGCCCAATTACAGGTATTCTGATCATAGTCTTATCGTTAAAATCTAAATAATCACCATGGCGAATTAACCACTTTAATATTTTTTTAGGCGTATGTTCTTTACCTTGTTCAATATATTCAAAATCGAATTTATTGATTTGTTTAATTAAAAATGAATTTTCAACATTTTTATTTTTAAGCAAATAACTTAATACAATGTGAATATATTCATAATTAGTTAATAGCAAATTTGTTCTATTAGATTTGGATGTTTTTAAACTCGGTGGTGATTTTTGCCCCCAAGTAAATTGAAAAACTTCTGTAGGATATTCTGAATTAGATATTTGTGCCGACTGAAAAAAACTTAGTAGTAATTGAGCTGCATTAGTAATGTGTTCATCAACCAACAGTAGCTTTTCTGATATAGATTGTGCAGCAATGCGCTCTTCGGAATAATGACTATTTATTAACTCTCTTTTACTTTCATCGTATTTATCTATAGCGAAGTATAAACTCGTACCAGCAAATAAAAGTAGAGTGATAAAGAATCCAACAATAACTCTTTTGGCTATAAATAAGTTCAATATCACTCCATTTTTTTATTTGTGCAACATAACGATTATAAGTTTTCTTCAGCAAACTGCGCTAAACGACTTCGTACCACACCTTTTAAGTTTACAGTGGCACTGCCTTCAAAGTTTTTAAATCTTTCAACTATATAAGTTAGACCTGACGTTACCGCAGTTAAGTAATTACTGTCAATCTGGGCTAAGTTTCCTGAACATATTAATTTGGTCCCTTCTCCACAACGAGTAATTATGGTTTTTAACTGTGAAGCAGTTAAGTTTTGGCATTCATCTAACAACACTACTGCATTTTGTATGCTACGACCACGCATAAAATTGACTGACTTAAACTGAATATTTGCTTTTTCCATTATATAACCAAGACTTGAACTCGGGTTTTCATCGTTTTTATGTAGAACTTCTAACGAGTCTGTAATGGCTGCCAGCCAAGGTGCCATTTTTTCTTCTTCCGTTCCAGGCAAAAAACCAATAGATTCAGCAATCTCTGGTGTGTTTCGCGTCACTAATATTTTATCGTAAATACCTTGTTCCACTACCATTTCAAGGGCAGCAGCTAACGCCAATAGTGTCTTACCACAACCAGCAGGACCAGTTAAAATAACCAGTTCAACGTTAGGATCTAATAAAGCATTTAACGCCATACCCTGATATATGTTTTTGGGTTTAATTCCCCAAGCTTGTCTTGCTAATAAACGTTGACGCCCTAAATCCAATAAATCGACTTTATCACCGTCTTTATTAATCACTCTAGCTGCAAAATCTGAGGATTCATCCAATAAAAACTCATTAATAAAGCTATTATTTAAATTTACATCTTCTTCGATTCCATCATCTGGAGCCTTCACACTCACAGTATGAGTAGTATCGCGACCAATAGTTTTACTTTCTAATAATGATACATTTTGCCAAAAGTCACCTTTAAACTCTTCATAACCTTTGGTTAGAAAGCTGATGTCGTCAATTAGTTGGTCGGTTCTATAGTCTTCAACATGTTTTAATCCTGCGCCTTTGGCTTTTAAGCGCATGTTAATGTCTTTGGTCACAAGAACTACGATGACATCAGGTTCATTTTTTTGACTGTATTTTTTCTGTAAAAACAACGCCGCGTTTATAATTTTATTATCATTTTCACCACCAGGTAAACCTGAGACTTCGGGGCTAATATGGTGATCATTTAAGATCATTAAATGCCCAGTTACCGAACTGTCTTTTAAATCACCACGGTTAAGGGGTACTCCGGCAATCATTAACTCTGGTGTTACATCTTGTAAGGTATTTTCTAATGATCTTATTGCGACTCTAGCGTCGCGGGAAACATCTTTATTGCGGTCTTTAATATGATCAAGTTCTTCCAGTACTGTCATGGGAATTAATACGTCGTGTTCTTGGAAATTGAAGAATGCGTGGGGGTCGTGAAGTAATATATTGGTGTCTAAAACAAATAATTTTTTATCAGCGCTACTTTGTGTTTTTTTCATATGTCGCCCTTTTAATAAATGTTCTCTCTCATCTTCAACCTAAATGTAGTAAAAATATATGAATTTTTGATGATTTTTTTTCATTTAACCGATAATTAGTGCTGCAAGCAAAGTTTTAGAAATCACCTATTGTTAATGTCATGGATTTTATCAACGATTTATCGAAATATTTTACTGTAATTGTTTGTTAAGGCACGTACAATATGCGCCCTCAAAACTGTGTTATCTGGGTATTCTAGGAGTTTATTAATGAATTTTGCAATTGGTCAAAGATGGGTAAGTCAAGCCGAAACTGATTTAGGCTTAGGAACAATTATCCAAGTGGATGCTCGATTTGTCCAAGTACTCTTTCCAGCCGCGGATGAAACTAGAAATTACGCAAGCGAGCAAGCACCATTAATGCGTGTTGAATTCTCAGTAGGTGAAACCTTATCTTCATTAGAAGAATATAAATTTGTGGTTGAGCAGGTAGAAGAAGTACAAAGCACACTTATTTACCACGGTAAACGCACAGATAACGACGAAGACGTTTCCGTTAAAGAAATCATGTTAGACCACCATATTAAACTGCATACCCCAGAAGCACGTTTATTCACAGGTAACTTTGACCGCAGCAATTGGTTTTCATTACGTATGGAATCCCACCAACATAAAGCCGAGTTAGAATCGTCTCACTTACAAGGGTTACAAGGTGCACGAGTTAGTTTAATTCCACACCAACTATATATTGCCGACACCGTTGGTCAACGTTTTTCACCAAGAGTGCTATTAGCTGATGAAGTTGGTTTAGGTAAAACCATTGAAGCTGGATTGATCATTCACCAACAACTAATTAGTGGCCGTGCACAACGCGTGTTATTGATATTGCCAGAAAGTTTACAACATCAGTGGTTAGTTGAAATGTTGCGCCGCTTTAATTTGCACTTTTCTATTTTTGACGACCAACGTTGCGAAGCAGAAATGGAAGGCGAAGCTGATACGGAAACTGCAAGTGAAGATGTTATATCGCCATTTGATACTGCACAGCTTATTTTGGTTAGCCAAGAATGGTTATCCAACGACGATAAATGGCAAAAATCGCTATTGCAAAGTCAATGGGATTTAGTGGTTGTGGATGAAGCCCACCACATTACTCCAGAAAATGAAGCTGCATTATCTAAACAAACTGAACTGAATCAACTGTATAAAAACGTACAGCAAATTGGCGAGCAAACTAAAGGATTGATCTTATTAACCGCAACGCCAGATCAACTTGGACATTATGGTCACTTCTCTCGTTTACAGTTATTAGATCCAAACCGCTTCCATGATTACAACAAATTCAAACAAGAAGAAAGTCAATATCAACAAGTAGCTGAAATTGCAAACGTATTAGTTTCACAGCAAGTATTTACCGCTGAACAGTATAACGTTTTATCCAACTTACTAAACGACAGTAATAGCATAGCAAACTTAGATAATTACCAAGCAAGCAATGACAAAACTGAGTTATCTCAGACATTAATTTCAGACCTGTTAGATCGCCATGGTACAGGCCGAATTATGTTTAGAAATAGCCGCCAAGGCATTAAAGGGTTTCCTGAACGTCATGTGACATCTTATCCGCTAACGGCTCCTGAAGGTTACCCAAATGGCACTGCATTTATGGGCTTACAGCCTGAGATTCAACATGACAGTGGCGTTACCGAAAGTAATGCTTGGTGGAATTTAGATCCTCGAGTGCAATGGCTTTGCAACTTTTTGTTGGAAAACAAAGGCGAAAAAGTATTAGTCATTTGTGCTCATGCAGAAACGGCAATGAAAATTGATGATGCTTTATTTGAAAAAGAAGGATTAAAATCCACCATTTTCCACGAAGGCATGACCATAGTTGAACGCGACAAAGCCGCAGCTTATTTTGCTGATGAAGAAAACAGCGCACAAGCCCTTATTTGTTCTGAAATTGGCTCTGAAGGTCGTAACTTCCAGTTTGCACATCACTTAGTGTTATTCGATTTACCAGCAAATCCAGATTTATTAGAGCAACGTATTGGCCGCTTAGACCGTATAGGTCAAACAGAAACGGTAAAAATTCATGTTCCGTATTTGGTAAAAAGTGCACAAGAGAACTTATTTAACTGGTTCCATAATAGCTTTAATGCCTTTGAACAAACCTCAACTACAGCACGTATTGTGGCGGAAGAGTTTAAACAACAAATATCAGATGTGTTACTAAATGCATCTGAACAAAGTGCACAAGATGAACTCATCAAAGCTTGTAAAACTCGCAATTTAGCGCTTAAACAAGATGTTGAAAACGGCCGTGATAGATTGCTTGAACTAAATTCAAGCGGTGGTATTAAAGCAACAGCGATTTGCGAACAAATTGATGAATTAGACGACTCCACTGACTTAATGACTTATATGGGCCGAGTTTGGGATCAGTTTGGTGTACAACAAGAAGAGAAGTCGACTTTCAGTACTATTTTGCATCCTGGTGAACACATGTTACATGACCATTTCCCTAGTTTACTAGAAGATGGCATGACCGTTTGTTTTGACCGTGAAACGGCATTATCACAAGAAGACCAACACTTTATGAGTTGGGAACATCCGATGGTAAGTGGTGTGCTAGACATGCTCACCTCTGGCGAGTTAGGTAACAGTTCTGTTTGCTTATTGCCACACAAACAATTACCACCGGGTACATTCTTAGTCGAAGCAAGCTATGTTCTATCGACCAGCGCTCCTAAGTCATTGCAACTACATCGTTTCTTACCTAATACAAACATCCGTTTAATGTTAGATAAAAACGGTAATGATTTAGCTGGAAAAGTAAAACAAGGATCATTAGATAAAACATTAAAAAATGCTAAAAAACAAATGGCATTGCAACTGATTAAAGCTTTAAAAGATGAAGTAAGTGAATTGATCAAAAGCAGTGAAGGCATAGCCGCTGCGCAAGCTCAACAAATAAGAACTGACGCTAAAAATAAAATGTTAGCTCATCGCCAACAAGAATTGACTCGTTTAACCGCATTACAACAGGTAAACCCAGCAATTCGTAATGAAGAAATTAACTTCTTACAGCAGCAAATTGATAACTCAATAAAAGAAATTGAATTATCACAAGTGAGCTTAGATGCGGTGCGTTTAATTGTTGTGACACAAGGATAATAACCAGTGGCATTATTAGAATATAATCCGCCAGTTGATCCATATTTAGATATTTTATATCAAGATGAGCATATATTAGCGCTCAACAAACCCAGTGGTTTACTGTCCGTGCCTGGAAAACACAAAGAGCATTTTGATTCCTTAATGTTACGAGTACAGACAGTATGGCCAAACGCAGGTATTGTTCACAGACTGGATATGATGACCTCTGGCATCATTGTTATGTCTATGAACAAAGATGCATTGCGCTTTTTAAATCGCCAATTTGCGGATAGAGCAACGGATAAATTTTATATCGCGGTTGCTTCTGGTCATATTGAAAACAACACTGGCAGCATAGACTTACCATTAATTTGTGACTGGCCAAATCGTCCAAAACAAATGGTATGTTACGAAAATGGCAAACAATCATTAACTCACTACGAAGTATTAGAGCGTGGTAACACAGATGGAAATGATTGGACTCGCGTCAAATTAACGCCAATTACAGGCCGTAGTCATCAGTTACGTGTGCACTTAAAAGCGTTGGGACATCCAATTTTAGGTGACCGTTTATATGCACCAGATGACATTATTCAACAAGCTGATAGATTGTTACTGCACGCACAGCGATTAGAGATAAAACACCCTTATACCGAAGAAGTAATGGTGTTTGAAAAAGAGTGTGAGTTTTAGAGTTTCTAATCAAAAGATACTTTAAGCTATATGTAAAAAATAGCCCACTTAATGTGGGCTTATTAAATTTACTTAATACCTATAAAGACAATTATATTTTAGTATTGGATGCCAACTCTAATGCCAAACATATTTTCAATGTCACCAGACAGAGCAAAAGATGAATAAACACCTAATATGAAGTTATCGACAAAAACATTAACGCCTACACGTGTAAACACCCCACCAGAAACGTCCAAATCTTCCTCATAGCAGTTACTACATTGACTAATAGCTCGAGAAGCTTCAAGCATTAAATTTAATCCACCTTGGGCATAAAACATCGCTTTATTATTATTCACAAACCAAGCTTTACCAATTGCGCCAGCCAATGATGTTGCAGATGCAACTGAGTCTTCCGTTGAGTTACCACCATAACTACTAGTCACACCTTGTGAGAACCCATAATTATCATCAAATTCAACAATATCAATTAGTATACTTGAGTACCAATCTTGTTCTAAATAATCAAATGAAAATCCAAAGTTTGTTGCACTATCACCTAATCCCTGAGAGCTTAGCTCTGAGTTTAATGACGCAGTACCTAATTGCAGACTTATTGCCCAACCTTGTGGGATCTCCATAACAGTTTGATCATCTATTTCCTGTGCATTTGAGACAAAAGATAACAGCAACAAGGTTAATATAACTAGGGGTTTCATACTTCTAAATTCCTTATAATGAAAGCTTAACAATTTTAAACCTATGCTTTATAACACATTTATTTTCAATAAAAAAACAATAACATCGTTGTTCTAGTTTTTATAGGAGTCCCTATAAATGTTAATTCCCTAAAATTTGCTGAATTTCAGCATAAGGGTATTCAGCCAGCTGACCAAAACCGGATAAAGATCGAGCTTTTAATTTGGTAAAAATTGGTGTGGTTATTCCACATAGGAAACGTGTTATTAATACCAAAGACGGTTGGCTAGAAAATTTAGCGTAATAATGATCTACAAACTCTTTGGCTAACTGATGAACTCTTTGTTGCTCAAGAGTCGCTCTTCCAACCGGCTGAGGAATGATGACTTGATGGCCTGCACACACACTGCAATGCCCACACTGAGCTGGAACATTATGATCACCAAAGTAAGTAGCTAATTGATGGGTTATGCATTTATTTTGTTCAAACATTTGCAGCATGTTATGAATTTTCGCCACTTCACCTGATTGCTTTTGATCAAAATAATTTGTTAAATTTTGACTCTGCTGAGCAACGTTTATTTGTTCAACATTAACTCGATAAACTTCTGTGATTTGTTTGGCTTGTAATTCTATCCAGCCTTTTTCATCAAAATACTCTAATGCTTTGATTACTCTAGCTCTGTCATTAATTGCGCTATCGGTTTTGTATTGCTGACAAATTGCGTCTATGTCTGCCGTCCACCAAGTTTTTGCCCGTTGCGAGTAACCTAAAATGGCTTGAACAAAGGATAATCTTTCACCGTTAAAGTGTGATAATAATGTTTCTTCATCCACCAGCAGCTTAAATTTGTATTCCGCAAAATAAGAATACATTGGCTGTATTAAGCCTTGAATTTCCAAATAAACTAACAAGGTTTTTAACGGTAATTGCCTAATATTAGCGTCCATAGATAAAGAATAAAGTTGGAATTCCCACTTACCATTTTGTTTGTTTTGATTAATATCTTGCAATACATGTTCAATACCAGCGTACTCTGGCGTGTCACCGTATATAAAGTTTTCTAATACACTAATATTGTCACGATTAACCAAAACCAAACAATCTGATTTTTGACCGTCACGCCCTGCTCTACCTATTTCTTGTGAATAATTTTCAATAGATTTAGGTAAGTCATAGTGCACAACATGCCGAATATTACTTTTATCTATGCCCATACCAAAGGCTATCGTTGCCACGATAATGTCCGTATTACCCGCCATAAAGTCACTTTGAATATCCTGACGAATCTCACTGTTCATACCTGCATGGTAAGCTTTTGCATTAAAGCCTGCTTTGACTAGTGACGCAGCAACCACTTCTGCTGTTTGCTGTAATGTGACGTACACAATTGTGGGATCTATACTGGCGCTTTTGTCTTTTTTATCTCGTAAATTATGTTTAAACGCCGGTTTATATCTGGCTTCATGTAACAGCCAATTCTCTAAGAAAAACAACTTATTTTTATCACTTACCGCTTCTACGCTTAAGTTTAAATTAGGACGATAGAAGCCTGTGGCGGTTACGTCTTCTCGCTGGATATTGAATTTGCCAGCCATATCCTCAATTACCTGAGGTGTTGCAGTGGCTGTTAACAATAGCGTTTGCGGTATATTAAAATCTCGTTGATATTGTGGCAGCTTCAAATAATCGGGACGAAAATTATGTCCCCATTCAGATATACAATGCGCTTCATCAACCACTAATAGTGAAATAGCGATACTTTGTAGAAAGTTTCTAAAGCGTTCATTCTTTAAACGCTCAACCGCCACCATGAGTATTTTAATGTGTCCTGCTCTCACGTCCTGCATAATTTGATTAACTTGCTCACGGGACAAGCTTGAGTCGATGCTCGCCGCTGGAATATTTTTGCTGTTTAAAAAGCTTATCTGGTCTTGCATTAGCGCTAACAAAGGCGAGATAACTAAAGTTAAATTTGGCATGTGTAGCGCGGGTAATTGATAACACAGGCTTTTACCTGACCCAGTTGGAAATATAGCCGCACTAGAACGACCACTCACTACTGCATTAATCACGGGCTCTTGCCCTAACCTAAAATCAGAGAAACCAAAATACTGTAACAATGTTTGTTTAATTGGGCTTAGCTTTTCTTGGGCCTGAAGCTCGGTTGAGAATGTATTCATGACTGGCATCCTTGTCTGGCAAGTTAGCTGTAAATATTTACAGTATAATTCAATCACTTTAAATGCCAAGCTTAATACGCTAAATTAATAACAATTGCATTTTTAACAAGCTACTCGCTCTATTAACTCACATCCATTAACCCACAGGATAGAAGATGACCCCAGCAATTGATTATTTAACAAAACAGAATATTGCTCATCAAGTGCTTGATTATCAACATGACGCTGCTGCCCAGTCTTATGGTTTAGAAGCTGTAGAAAAATTAAATCTACCTGAACAACAGGTATTTAAAACACTCGTGGTAAGTACAGAAAAACAACAGTTGGTTGTCGCAATTATTCCAGTGCCTTGTAAGCTTAACCTCAAAAGCGTGGCTAAACTTGTTGGCTGTAAAAAAATAACCATGGCTGAACCAAATCTTGTTGAACGTTCTACAGGCTATGTATTAGGCGGTGTAAGTCCTTTTGGTCAAAAAAAACGCTTAACCACTGTTATTGATAGCAGCGCACTAGAACACGATATGATTTACGTCAGTGCAGGTAAAAGAGGCGTAGAAATAGGACTTTGCCCAAATATGTTAATTACTCAATTAAAGGCAAAAAATGCAGAGATTAGTCAGGTTTAGTTGATTACGTAAGTCGCTCTGGTTATTTAATGCCTTTGTATTCACTTTTCTCAAATAGTAATCAAGCTATTGTTGTGAACTCATGTATAATCCGCCGCTAATTTTACAATGCTTTTTTCATAACATTTATGCTTAGCGTTTTATATAAGGTGAACCATGTCTGATAAATTTTTCTTTAAAGGTCGTCAACCCGTACGAGTTGATCATAGGAATCATGGTTTTAACACCAAATCTGCTAAAAAGTTAGGGTCAAAAAAATATCCGTTAACACTGCAAGTGTTATCAAATGAGCGCTTACAAGAGGTTCAAACTTTAGTTGATAACGCTAACCTATTTGCCAATATTACAATCAATAATGCCGATGACGCGGTTGAATCAATTGAAGAGTTAACCACAATATTAAACATAACCAAGCCTGTCACTTTTGAGCAACAACCAAAGCGTAACGATCCTTGTCATTGTGGTAGTGGAATTAAATTTAAAAAATGCTGTGCATAACGGCTAATTTCTGTGGTGATCCTTTAAGCGTTTTTTGTTAGGATCAGCTCACTTAAAAACTGTGTACTTTTGAATTATCAGCTCAGTATTTCCCTTTAAACCAAAGTTATATTTAATTAGAAGATAAGAATATGAAACAAGTTGCAATTGTTATGGGTTCAAAATCAGATGGACCAACGATGAAACATGCCGCAGAAATGTTAGATACCTTTGGTATTGAATATCATGCAGAAGTTGTATCCGCACACAGAACACCGCACTTGTTACAAGAATTTGCAGAAACTGCTGAAGAAAAAGGTTATAAAGTTATTATTGCAGGCGCTGGCGGCGCAGCACATTTACCGGGCATGATAGCCGCATTCACTCATATCCCCGTTCTAGGTGTTCCAGTTAAATCAAGCAAATTAAGCGGCGTTGATTCTTTATATTCAATTGTACAAATGCAAAAAGGTGTTGCGGTTGGTACTTTAGCTATTGGTGAGGCTGGAGCAGGCAATGCTGGGTTATTAGCGGCTCAAATCATTGGCTTAAACGACCCAATTGTGACACAAAAAATCAAAGACTTTAGAGCGGCACAAACTCAAGACGTATTAGATAATCATAAATTAGACTTTTAATTTTCACTTTCTATTTTTAACTTTTCGGTATCCAAATGACTCAAGCATTCACAGGTAACGCGTCTTATTTAAACAATGGCAACGAGTTAATTGTTGTACTAGGCCATGGGCAACTTGCCCGCATGATGTATTTAGGCGCTACGCAATTAGGTTTAAATATTATTGCAGTAGATCCAGACAATCGAGTTTGTGTTAATGCTGTTGATAAAACCGTGTTAGATATAACTATTGAGCAAGCATTTTCAGCCTGTAAAGCAATAACCTCTGAGTTTGAGCATTTACCAAAAGACTTAGTAAAACAGGCCCAAGACAGCGGAAAGTTCAGACCTAACTCAGATGCAATTGCCGCAGGTGCAGATCGCATTGTTGAAAAAGCCTTATTAGAAAAGTTAAGCATTCCAAACTGTATACACCAAATTATAAATAGTATTAGCGATTTACAAAACGCTTATCAAAACCTAGGGCCAAAGCTGATTTTAAAAACCAGCCGAGACGGTTACGACGGTTACGGTCAGTGGCGTATATTTTCAACTGAAGATTTAACCAACGTCTGTTCAGAGCTAGCTGATTTTGATTTTGCTTATATGCCATTAGTTGCAGAGCAATGCATTCAGTTTGAACGTGAAATATCACTGCTAGGTGTTACCGGCTCAAATGGCGAACACAAATACTACCCGTTAACTGAAAACCACCACGCTGACGGGCAACTAGTATTGTCATTAGCGCCAGCGCCAAACTTAACACCAGAATTACAACAACGTGCCCAAGCGATTCATCAAAAACTAGCAAACGAGTTAAATTATTGTGGTTTACTGGCTATCGAATTATTCCAAACTGGCGATGAGTTATTGGTAAATGAGATTGCACCAAGAGTTCACAATTCAGGGCATTGGACACAACAAGGTTGTGCGGCAAGTCAATTTGAAAATCACATTAGAGCCGTTGCAGGTTTGCCTTTAGGAGACACTACAGCTCAGCATTTAGTGGCTATGGTTAATTACGTTGGTGAGCCAAAACCAAACTCAGAGATAATGAAGTTAGCCAACACACACTTACATTGGTATGACAAATCCGTTAGAGCCAAACGTAAAATGGGACACATTAATTTGGTGGCCAATAATAAACAAACATTACAGCAACTTATTGCTCAGGTGCATCGGTTATTGCCTGAATCGTTAGCAAAAAACTTAGGACAAATAAAAGAATAAACATAATAATTAAAGCTCTGACTATCAGAGCTTTTTTGTATCTAAAGGTATTCATTTAATCGTGAGAAATGTTACTTTTATACTTTGCACATCCGATCAGTATGCAAAGTGCATAACAAAACTATTTATAATAAATTCAAACAATTATACTGCTGCAAATCGACTCTTATTAGGAACGCATAGATGAAGAAAATTCTCGATGGTTTAAAAAAGTTTCAAACATTAATTTACCCACTGCACCAAACCCGCTTTGAAGAATTAGCCGAAAACCAAGAACCTGATGCATTATTTATCACTTGTTCCGACTCCCGAGTTGATCCTAATTTAATTACTCAAACTGACCCCGGTGAGTTATTCATCTGTCGAAACGCTGGTAATATTGTTCCACCTCATTCCAATGAAACCGGTGGTATGACAGCATCAATTGAATATGCAGTATCCGTTTTAAATGTAAAAGATATTATTATTTGTGGTCACAGTCATTGTGGAGCAATGAAAGCGGCTATGCATCCAGAGAAAGTGAAAAACCTTCCTCATGTAAAAGTATGGATAGATCATGTAAGAGCAGCAAAGGAATCAGTTGAGTTTGAACATAAATGCCAACCGTCTGAACTTAATGACTCACATTTAGATGAACTGACCAAACAAAACATAGTTCTGCAATTACATCATTTAAAAACTCACCCGTCGGTATTTGCCAAATTTAATTCAGGTCAATTAAACTTACATGGGTGGATTTACAATATTAAAACCGGTGTAGTTGAAAGTTATAACGAAGAAACCAGAGAGTTTTCGGTGATTTAGAATTAAAATCACAGTCGTAGCAACAACTATGCTGTATTATGAGTTCCATTAATGACACTCAGGTTGTAACTACCCTAGTTATAATTTGAGCGTCATCATTTACATAACCTACTCCCACTAAATATTTGGCACTACATAATGAACAAATCTCGTTTACATCCAAGGAACAGACACCAAGCTATTGATGGGGTTGCCTATAATTTTGAGGTTTTGTGTCAAGTAAATCCTGATTTAAGCCAATACGTTGGGACAAACCAAGCGGGTAACCCTACAATTGACTTTGCAATATCAGATGCAGTTAAACAGCTAAATAAGGCCTTGTTGCTGCACTTTTATCAATTACAGTTTTGGGATATTCCACCACAATATTTATGTCCTCCAATTCCAGGTAGAGCCGATTACATTCATTACCTTGCAGATTTATTAGCGCAAGATTTAAATGGTGAAGTGCCAACGGGCAAACATATTAAAGGCCTTGATATTGGTACAGGCGCAAACTTAATTTACCCAATTATTGGCTCGTTTGAATATAAGTGGAGCTTTGTTGGCAGCGACATCGACCCTATTTCCATTAACTGCGCTACACAGCTATGTAAAGTAAACCCACGACTATCTAAGTCCATTAAACTACGCAGTCAAAACAAAGTAGATAACATATTTAAAGGCGTTATCAACAGCACAGATCAATTTGACTTTACCATGTGTAATCCTCCGTTTCATAAATCTGCGGAAGAAGCGCAAAAAGGCAGCCAACGTAAACTAAACAACTTAGCGGCAACACGCAAAGGTAAGTCTGAATCGTCAGATAAACTTAACTTTGGCGGTCAAGCAAATGAGTTATGGTGTGACGGTGGCGAAGTTGAATTTATCTGTAAGATGGTGCGTGAAAGCGCGCAATACAAACAACAGGTTGGATGGTTCACCAGCTTAGTGTCTAAAAAAGATAACTTAGATATTATTCAAGCTGAGCTAAAAAAAGCAAAAGCCACACAAGTAAAAGTCATTAATATGGGACAAGGGAATAAAATCAGCCGCTTTATTGCTTGGTCATTTAAACCTGCTAATTAACCGTTAATTAGCAGGTAATAAAAAACTAATCTTCAATATTACGAGTAAAACAAGGTTCATTCGGTTTGGATAACTCAGGATTATATTCGTAACCGGCAAGATCAAATTTTAATAATCCGTCTAAGTTTTCAATTTTGTTTTTCACCAAATACTGCACCATCATGCCACGGGCTTTTTTAGCAAAAAAACTGATCATCTTGTATTGACCGTTTTTCCAATCTTTAAACATTGGCGTAATTAATTGAGCATTAAGCTGTTTCTTTTTCACTGACTTGAAGTACTCAGTTGACGCCAAATTAACTAACATTTCAGATTTAGTAGCCGCAATTTGCTCATTAAGTTTATTGGTAATAATGTCACCCCAAAACTCATACAAGTTTTTACCACGAGCATTCTCTAACTTAGTCCCCATTTCCAAACGATACGCTTGCATTAAATCCAATGGTTTTAATAAACCATATAAACCAGACAAAATACGCAAGTGAGTTTGGCAATAATCAAAATCTTGCTGGGAAAAGCTTTCTGCGTCTATGCCGCTATACACGTCACCATTAAAAGCCAGTACCGCTTGCTTGGCATTTTCTGGCGTAAAGTTTGGCTGCCACTGGGTAAAACGTGCGGCATTTAAGCCTGCTAATTTATCGCTAATGTGCATTAAATTAGACAAATCTACAGGTGTTAACTTAACGCAGGTTTTCATTAATTCTTGGGCATCATTTAACAACTCAGGCTGAGTGTAAGTGTCAGTCACTGGAGGCGTTTCATAATCTAAATTTTTAGCAGGAGATATGACGTACAACATGATCCATTTCCGTTTTATTTAAGTTGTTATTAATATGGTGTAAGTTTAACAAAAAGAGTGACGACAGTTTAATTATAAAAATAGAAGTTCACCATCGATTTTATCTTTTATTGATAACAAAAACTAAGAAGTTCGTATTGAAATTAAAACAGTCAGTATTAAACCGCAACATCACCTAACGTCATCCACGTTGCCATTAAACACAGCGCAATGATCATGGTTTGTTTGGTTCTTAACGTCCAAAACCACTGTGGGTAAATTCGGGCTAAATTGGTTTTCAACTCTATTTGCCATAAAACCAAAAACAATAATGCAGCGATAAACACACCCGATTTTGCAGTAATAAACAGAACTAACCAAGACAAAATCGTAATAAAACCAGCACCTAACATTAAGTTTTTACGGTTAAACTCAAAGGTTTCTTTGCCTAATTGGATGTAAACAGCCGCAGACCAAACACTGCCAGCCACAAAGCTAACAACGATTGCACTGTACACTCGTAACACATGTAATGGATCAAACGTGATGCTTGCAACTGGAAACCAAATTAATAACGTGGATACAACAAAAGGAATAAGCGCACACCAACTCATGAAGTGAATGGTCGGTTTTAATGATTCTGAAAAATGATGATTATTTGTCATAGAGTGTTTATTCAAGTTAATAATTTAAATAGGTAATGAATAGAGTATAACCTTTTATGACTTACTTTAACCCTTTACAAAAATCGGCATTATTTATTCCTTATTATTCCTGTCTGTGGGTTCCAAGATAGACAGTATTGTAATAAAGTTACAACATCGAGAGTTTTCGCTCTAAATCAACGGAATTAATATCGGAACTTATATAATGACAAGTATATTAAAACAATTAAGAGAACTAACTACTGTTGTTGCCGACACCGGTGAAATTGAAGCAATTAAAAAGTTTCAACCAGTAGACGCCACAACCAACCCATCATTGTTGTTAAAGGCAGCACAATTACCTGAGTATCAATCATTAATAGATGACTCAATAGCGTGGGCAAAAACACAATCTTCTGATCAAGCGCAACAAATTGAAGATGCGGGCGATAAATTATCAGTATTAATTGGTAAAGAAATTAGCGCTGTTATTCCAGGTCGCATTTCAACAGAAGTAGATGCGCGTTTATCTTTTGATACCGAGGCTACAATCAAAAAAGCCAAAAAGCTTATTGCCTTGTATGAAGAAGCTGGTGTTTCTAAAGACCGCGTATTAATTAAAGCAGCATCTACTTGGGAAGGTATTAAAGCCGCCGAGCAATTAGAGAAAGAAGGCATTCAATGTAACCTAACGTTACTATTCAGTTTTGCTCAAGCAAGAGCATGTGCAGAAGCTGGCGTGTTTTTAATATCTCCATTTGTTGGCCGTATTTTAGATTGGTATAAAGCCAATACTGAACAACAAAATTACACAGGTGACACTGACCCAGGTGTTATTTCTGTTCGCAGCATTTATCAATATTACAAAGAACATGGTTACAACACTGTTGTTATGGGTGCAAGCTTCCGTAACACAGACGAAATTATAGCGTTAGCTGGTTGTGACCGTTTAACTATTGCACCTGCGTTATTAGATACGCTAGACAATATGGAAGGCAAATTAGATGCAAAACTAACTTTCACTGGCGACGTTAAAGCAAAACCAGAGTCAATGACTGAAGCTCAATTCCGTTGGGATCATAACGAAGATCCAATGGCGACATTAAAGTTAGCTGAAGGTATTAAAAACTTTGCTATTGACCAAGTTAAACTAGAAACACTTTTACTAGAAAAACTATAAAGTAACTAATGAGGTGACACGGATAAAAACGTGTCACTTTTTTATTTCTGCCTATTTACGATTATTTATCATCACCCGGTTTATTTTTAGGAAATCAACAATGACTGTTCAATCTTGGCAATCTGTTCAACAAGAGTTTACCCGCTTAAAAGACTCCCACATGCGTGACATGTTTGCACAAGACCCACAACGCGCCAATAAGTTCACAAAAAAAGCCTGCGGTTTCACGCTAGATTACTCAAAAAACCGAATAGATGAACAAGCATTATCCGCTTTATACGCATTAGCAAATAACAACGAATTAAGCCAAAAACGTGATGCCATGTTTGCCGGTGAAATCATCAATAAAACAGAGCACCGTGCTGTATTACACACAGCCCTTAGGCGAAATGCAAAAGACAGCATTTTAGTTGACGGCGATAATGTTGTGAATGAAGTACACGCTACCTTAAACAAGATGAAACAGTTTGTAGCAGAAATTCACAATGGCACACGCACTAGCCGAACAGGTGAGAAATTTACCGACGTAATAGCAATTGGTATAGGTGGTTCATTCTTAGGCCCTAAGATTGTAACTGAGGCGTTAAAGCCATATCAAAACCCATCATTAAAGGTACATTTTGTTGCTAATGTAGATGCACACCATATTATTGATGTGTTAGCCAAATTAAACGCTGATACAACCTTAGTTGTGATGAGCTCAAAATCATTTACCACTCAAGAAACCCTTAAAAATACAGAAACCACACGTGAATGGTTTTTAGCCTCTGGCGCAAAGTTTGAAGACATAGCTAAACACTTTATGTGTGTGTCTAGTAACATTGAACAGGCTACAAAATTTGGTATCGACCCTGACAATATTTTCCCAATGTGGGATTGGGTTGGCGGTCGTTACTCGTTATGGTCAGCCATTGGTTTACCTATCGCACTTTCCATTGGTTTTGATAACTTTGAAAAAATCTTGCAAGGCGCAAGAGAAATGGATGAGCATTTCTTAACGGCACCACTGGAAGATAACTTACCTGTAATTATGGCAGTATTAGGCTTTTGGTATAGCAACTTCTTTGGTTGCCAAAGCCATGTTTTATTACCTTATTCCCATTACTTACGTGGCTTCCCTGCTTATGTTCAACAACTGGATATGGAGTCTAACGGTAAGTCTGTAAATCAATTAGACCAAAACGTTGAATACACAACTGGGCCAATTATTTGGGGCGGTGAAGGCACAAATGGTCAGCATGCTTTCCATCAATTAATGCACCAAGGCAACACCATTATCCCTGCGGATTTTATAATGCCAATCAAGCCAAATCATGATGAATTTGAACATCATCAAATGTTGGCGTCTAACTGCTTTGCTCAAACCCAAGCTTTAATGCAAGGCCAAACAAGCGCAGAGATTGAACAAGAGTTACTGGATAAAGGCGTTGAAAAAACAGAAGCAGTGCGTTTGGCAAAACATAAATATATGCCAGGTAACCGTCCTTCTAATACTTTGTTAATGGAAAAGCTAACACCTGTTCAATTAGGCCGTTTAATCGCGTTATACGAGCACAAGGTGTTTGTTCAAGGTGTTATGTGGGACGTGAATAGCTTTGATCAATGGGGCGTTGAGTTAGGTAAAGTCTTAGGTAATCAAGTATTGTCTGCCTTACAGGAGACAGCACAGCCTGAATTAGACTCATCCACGCAGCAATTAGTGGATATGTTTAAACAACAGATCTCCTAGCGCTTTGAGTCATTTGATCCGATACAATAAAAGCGCTCAATGAGCGTTTTTTTGTTTCGTGTTCTGCCTTAATCGATGCCTTAACCGATGAAGCCCAAAATCAAAACCAACAAACTTAGACCATAAAACTTAGACAAAAAAGAGAAGCCTATGAAACCGAGTCATTTTTTGGAGCTGGTTATTTTAGCCGCCATTTGGGGCGCTTCTTTTATGTTTATGCGTGTTGCCGCACCGGAGTTTGGCGCAACCGCATTAGCTAGTTACCGCATGGTATTTGCCGCATTAACTCTATTACCTATTTTGTTATATTACATTGTCAAAAAGAATTGGCTTTCTGCCAGCTTAACGCAGCATCCTCATTCAAAAACATCAGCACAAATAATGGGGCATATTTTTGTATTAGGTATTACCAACTCAGCCATTCCTATGTTTTTATTTGCCTATGCTGCCACTAATTTAGATGCTGGATTTTCTTCAATCATGAACGCAACTACACCATTGTGGGGCGCCATAATTGGCGCACTACTATTTAATTCCAGATTATCTAAACTAGCCGTTTTTGGGTTATTTCTTGGGTTTATTGGGGTGTTTGTTTTATCTATGGATAAATTAAGTTGGGAATTAACTGGGCAAGTAAAAGGCATTTTAGCGGTCATTTGTGCAACCAGCTTATATGGTTTATCCGCAAACTACTCAAAGCGTAATTTAACTGGCATTAAACCTTTGTTTATTGCCTCTGGTAGCTTATTTGGCAGTGCTGTACTGATCTTCCCTATTTTGTTACTCACTACACCAGCATTAACGAGTATTAGTGCCTTTGCATGGTTAATGCTGATTTTACTCAGTGTGGTCAGTACAGGTATCGCCTATATTTTATATTACCGAATTATTGAGCACTCAGGCCCAACCAACGCCATGACCGTCACGTTTTTAATTCCTATTTTTGGTGTGTTGTTTGGTTCTGTGTTTTTACATGAACAATTAAGCAGTAATATATTTTGGGGCGTATTACTCATATTAACAGGTGTGTTATTAACAACAGGCCTACTAAAACAAAGGGCTTCATCTTAGTTTTAGACTTACAATGTTCAATTAAACAACCAATCGTTCAATTAAGTTTCAGAATTTGTTTGATTTTTTTTCACAAATGAATTTTACATTCAGAATAAATATGGTAAACAGTAACTCGAGCAGAGAAAAAACTCTGCTGTAAAGGGTCTGTTTTCCGTTAACTTTTTATTAAAAATTTTTATTAACTTTTAACTAAAAACCAAAGGCGAACATTCTTTAACAACAACATAATTATAAAAGTAGAAGGAGACCACGATGGAAGGTCTAGCTGAATTACTTGAAAATACGCTTGAAACTAAAACACCCTCAAAACGAACGTCAAAAAGAAAATGGCGAGAAATAGAATCGATTAAGGACAAATATCGACTAAGAGATGAACTCAAAGACATAGACCCAATAGCGGATTATGATTTTGAGTCGGTAGAATACTAGTACTAAAGTGAAAAAAGCCTGATCGTCGGATCAGGCTTTTTTGTATCGACTCAATTAAAATAGTCTCTAGCCTGCACATAAACAACATCTTATATACGAACCAGCGCTTTTAGCGTTAAAATTATATTTACAGGAAGACTAAACTTACCGTCTGTTTTATTACATTTATGGCATAAAGGGCTGTAGGCTTGAGCATCAGTTACTGTTGTTCTCGCTGCCTCTTATTTATTCTATTATTTACTAAATTAGTTATCACGTTTATTAACACCCCTACTAAAAGTGTACCTACAACAGCACTTACAATACCAAACGTTGTTGAGAGCCAAGATACAAAGTTAAAAGGTTTTGCAGTAACTTGAATGACTTCATCTATGGTTTTATTTCTTCCAGGACTTTGAGTAAGAGTACCGTCAGAATTTTCTATATTTAGCAAAGGCATAATGTTTAAATACAAAGTGTAAGGCCCTTCTTCTTTGGCGTTTATCGACCATACCCACTTAGGTGTTATTGAAGTTGAAATCGGCTGTTTATCTTCTGTAATAGGTGTAACTGTTAACTTCTCTTCATTTGATGACGTCAACTTTATTTGAACAAATTCACCAACCTTTAAAGTACCAACAGTAAGGTCAACATCTGGAAAAAAATCTGAAATTTGATTAAGAGAAGAGTCTAGTTGCATAACAACCTCTACTTTAAACACATCACCCACAAACACTTCTTTCTTTGGTTCAAATGCATAGGTAGCATCCGCTAATCGGTTTAATGCAAGTTCAATTCTCTCTATAGGATCAGCAGCCGCTTGAATATGAGACTCGGTATCTTCTTGCAGCTCTGCTGCTTGATTCTGCGCTGCTGCTTGTGTCTGCGCTGCTACTTGTTTCTGCTCTGCTACTTGTTTCTGCTCTGCTACTTGTTTCTGCTCTGCTGCTTGTGTCTGCTCTGCTGCTTGTGTCTGCTCTGCTGCTTGTGTCTGCTCTGCTGCTT
>JAWUWS010000126.1:0-11427 GCA_034111705.1 Psychrosphaera sp. | reverse complement strand
ATATGAGCCTTTTAAACTCGCCCTTCGGGAGCTTGTTAGAGGCGCGATAATTGCGCAAAATTTATTTGATGTAGAATAACTATATCGACACAAATTTTGCTTATTCTCACACCTCTAACATAGCTCTGAACTAATCAATTGATTAATACAATTGGTATTATATTTAACATATTGAAGATGGGATTTAGAGCATTGAAGATCATAAGGCTGAGGTTTATATCTCAGCCTATTTGGTTTCTACGCGTAAAAGTAAATCATAAAGAAGTGGCTGATAGCACCACCTAAAACAAATAAATGCCAAATAGCGTGATTAAACGGTATTTTTTTATTCACATAAAAGTACACGCCAGAAGCGTAACTTAGCCCACCAAATGCTAAGAATAAAAAGCCATTGTGAGATAAGGCGTCATATAAGGTTGGAATAAAGAATAACGCAATAAACCCCATACCTAAGTAAGTGCCCAATGAAATCACTTTATATTGAGAACCAAACTTCATTTTAAAGCCAATGCCCAATAACGCCAGTGCCCAAATTAGCGCCAACATACTAAACCCTAATGTGCCGCCTAGCGTTACAGCCATTAAAGGCGTGTAAGTTCCTGCAATTAACAGATAAATAGCACAATGGTCAAATAGCTTAAATAGCTTTTTAATCTGAGGTTGGCTAAAAGCATGATAAAGGGTAGAAGCTAAGAATAAGCTCATTAAGCTCAAGCCATAAACAATATAGCTAAACAATAATGCGGTATTTTTAATTTCACTAGCAGATACCAGTAACAGGGTTAACCCTGCAACACTTAATAAAGCGCCAATGCCATGGCTGACAGAATTGGCAATTTCTTCATTTACAGAATAACTAGCATTCGGTTTTGAGTCTGGAGTCTTCATATCTTGATTATTCATAAATGCCTTTTCATAAAGGTTTTTCATAAACGCATTCAGCGTACACGCGTTCGCTGAATAATAGCAGGTGTTTATTACATAAGAAAGAATATTACCTAACCAATCGATAAAAAGACTTGGAACTGTTTCTCGGATTTTGGGGGAGTTACAAAAAAGCCGAAATACTTAATACCTCGGCTTTATTATGAAATGGTTTAATTTGAAAATTAAGAGCTAGTCTTTAATTTTCCAGGTACATGTTTTACCGCCAAAAAATGGCACGATTGGGTTGCCGTTTGGTAAGGTGATTTCAGCAGGAATAGTCCAGTCTTCTTTTACCAAAGTAATGCTGGTGGTATTGCGTGGTAAACCGTAAAAGTCTGCGCCGTGGTGCGAGGCAAAGCCCTCTAGCTTATCTAGGGCGTCTAACTCATCAAACACTTGTGTATATAATTCGATAGCGCTCCATGCGCTGTAACAGCCAGCACAACCACAAGCATTTTCTTTTTTTTCTTTCTCATGTGGCGCGGAATCTGTCCCTAAGAAAAACTTACTGCTGCCTGTTGCTACCACAGCACGTAATGCTTGTTGATGAATGTTACGTTTTAATACTGGCAAACAATAATAATGTGGGCGTACACCACCAACTAACATGTCGTTACGGTTTAGCAATAAATGCTGAGGCGTAATGGTTGCCCCTACGTTGTCACTTGCGGCTAGTACAAAATCAACCGCGTCTTTGGTAGTGATGTGTTCAAATACCACTTTTAAGTCTGGGAATGCATTGACAATACGTGTCATGTTTTGGTCGATGAATTCTTTTTCACGATCAAAAATGTCAATGTGATGCGCTGTTACTTCACCATGAACTAACAGCAACATGCCTTGTTTTTGCATTTCTTCAAATATCGGGAATAGGCTATCTAATGCACTTACTGCAGCGTCTGAATTAGTTGTAGCGCCAGCAGGGTATAATTTAGCGGCTAATGCACCAGCTGCTTTAGCATCAATGATATCTTGTTTGCTAGTTGTGTTAGTGAGAAACAAGATCATAATAGGTTCAAAGGTACTGCCTTTAGGCCTAGCAGCTAAAATGCGTTCTTTATATTCGCTAATCATTGTGGCATTGGTAACTGGAGGAACTAAATTTGGCATAGCCACCGCACGTTGGAAGCAGCGGGCTGTTGCAGGAACGGTTTCATTTAAAATATCACCATCTCGAAAATGTAAGTGCCAGTCATCTGGAGTTTGAATTGTAATTTGAGTCATTGTTGCCCCTGAAATTTAGAGATGATTAATAAATAATGTAATTTTATGTCTGACTATTAAGCTTGGCTTTGACGTTTTAGTTTTCGGTCTTTCCATGCTTTGGCAACTGAGTATCGCCATAATAAGTCGATACCAAAAAAGCCAATGATAGCGCACGTGGTTGCCACGACAAGACAACCAAATAAAAAGGTTGGGCCAATTGTTGATAAGCTGGTTACAAGCCAACCCCAACTAAGTTCAAAAGCAAACTCGTGTCCGGTTGAGCCTAAAATCCATTCACCTAGTTTATAACAGCCATAAAATAATGGTGGCATGGTTAATGGGTTACTGATCCAAACTAAACCAACAGACAAAGGTAAGTTCACTTTAAAAATGATGGCAAATAAAGCAGATAAATACATTTGGAATGGCACTGGAATAAAGGCGTTGAATAAACCAACAGCAAATGCACCACGTGCTGACTTACGGTTTAGGTGCCATAAGTTTGCGTCGTGTAATAAAGTACCAAACATATTTATGGCTTTGTTTTGTTTTATTTTTTGGTGGTCGGGTAACCACCGCTTGATCATTTTTCTAGGCATAATAGGTACTTACTAGGTTAGGAGAAAATCTAGTTTGAGTCATGGTGAGCTCTAATATTAGAACATAAAAAATATTGCGCTAAACTTACCTTAATTTGATGAATTTGTAATTATTTTTATTATTTAAAACAAATAAATAATTGATGTAAGACGTAAAAATTATTTGTTTTAATTTTTTTGAATAAAATAAGGGTTAACCATGGATAGGTGGATTGTGGCTTTTTTAGCCGGTCATATTATAGCCTTGTTCTCTCCTTTATTATTGCCAATGGATCTATTGTTAGCCGTTGTTTTTTTGACTTTATTCTTCACCTCACTAATCTCTTTACTGCTCACTAAGTACAAACACTATAACGGTAGATTAAATCTCGTAAACGGCTTTGTCATTGGTGCTGTTTATGTGATGTGCATGGCTAATTTACATTTTGCTCAAAACTTTGTTGTGAATAAAAACCAAACCTTTTTGATAAAAGGAAGTGTGACCTCTGTAGTGGTACAAAAGCCGTCGAATACATCAGTACCCGCATCGGTAACATTTAGCATTAAGGTTGATGACGTTGATGGTATGCCAATAAAGAGTCCTTGGTATTTATCTGCGCCAACGGTTCGAGTTAATTGGTTTAAACCTAATATTACTCTACAACAAGGTGATGAGTTACTAGCTTCGATTAAATTGAGTAAACCTCATGGTTATCAAAACAGCTTTGGCTTTGATTACAATCAATGGCTGTTTGCTAAGCAGTTTATTGGAACGGGCAGCATTAAAAAAATCCACACGCATTTACGTTATTCGGAAAAAAGTACTTTCAGTAACAGCACCCAGCAACAAAGTACAAATAAACTAATTAAAGCCACTGACGGATTAACAACTCAAAGTATTATCCTAGCTGTTGGTCTAGGTAATCGTAGCTTAATGGAGTTGCAGGAATTTGAATTGTATAACCACATGGGAATTAGCCATTTACTGGCTATTTCTGGTTTACATATAGGTATCATTTTTTTGGTTATTAAGCTGCTGTTGAAATGGATATCAAAGCTGTTGCGGGTTCATATTAATTATACTTTATTGCAAGCTTTAGTTTTGTGTTTGTTATGGCTGTATATCGCATTAATTGATTTTCCGGTATCGGCTAACAGAGCTGGTTTGTTTGTAAGTTTGTGGGTGTTGTTGAACGTTAGCTTTAGCAATATAAATAAAGTAAAACTACTCTTGGTTGTTGCTCTGTTTAGTTTGTTAATCGATCCTTTTTCTGTTTTAACCGCCGCTTGGTGGTTAACCTTCTCAGCCGTATTAGGCATTATTTTGTTTATTCAAAAATACCCTTTAATTCAAAATAGTTCTTCGCTAAACAAAATGGAAGAGCTTAGTAGCAGTGACATTACACTGATAAACCAAGCCATAAGTAAGACTAAAAACGCAGTTAAAAGTGCGATTACAAAAATAGCTTATTTAGTGAAGTTTCAGGTGTTTATCAGTATTTGGATGATGCCTGTTGTTCTATTTTGGTTTGGCGGTGTGTCGTTGTCTGGTGTATTAACTAACTTAATTGCCATACCTTTGTTTAGCATAGTGTTAGTGCCTTGTATCTTTATTGGTACTTTTTTGATCATGTTTGGAGTGGATGATGCTGGTTATTTGTTTGTATTGGCGGATAAAGTATTAAGCCTGCTTATCGATGTATTTAGCTTATATCCTGTTTTTCATTTTTGGTTGGATGTAGCCAATGGCGTTTGGTTTTACATCTTATTGTTGATATTACTGATTTTAGTTTTACCTGCGTATTTTTATAACAACCAACGAGGCTCACTCTTTAAATACAAACCTTTAATTATAATCCTCATCGTTTTCTTGTTTGCACCAATTGTGTTGAGTGTATTTCCTTGGCAAACCTTTAGCTGGCAAGAAGTAAACGGGCAAGCTGTAAATCAAAATGATGAACAAACACAGTTAGAACTTACACTCAAACCCAAACTTATAATGTACGTATTAGATGTTGGTCAAGGCACTTCAATATTGTTTCAGCAGGGGACTTCTGGCTTTATATATGATTTAGGGCCTGTGTATCCATCTGGGTTTAATGCCACTCAAGCTGTTGTAAAACCCATGGTGGTTGGGCTGGGGATAACGGATATTGATCATATTGTTATCTCACATAATGACAGTGATCATATCGGTAACATAAACGTATTGGGTGATGCTCAGTGGATTGCAGCACGAAAACGAATATGCCAAGGGCAAACGTTTAACTGGCTTAGTAACAAAGTGGAAGTAATTTGGCCTCAAAATTTAATTCAAGCGGGTGAAAATATATTATCCAAGAACGACCGTAGTTGTGTAATAAAGTTGACGGATTCATTCACTGGAAAAACAGTGTTATTAACCGGAGATATTACCAGTAAAATTGAACAACGTTTGTTGGCTATGCATAACAACCGAGACGTTAACTTAAATTCAGACATTCTGATATCAGCTCATCATGGCAGTAAGTATTCTTCGGCGATGAGTTTTATTAATGCAGTTTCGCCTTCAATGGTTCTCCATAGTGCAGGGGTTAATAATCGATTTGGCTTTCCAACAAAAAACGTTGTTAAACGATTTGAGTTTTTTAATGTAGATCAGTACTCAACAAACGAGATTGGTATGATCAAGGTGGTATTAGAGCAAGGTTTAGAAGCAAGTTCAGAACAGGATATACGAAGAATAAACGTGACGGGTTATTTAAGTCATTGGCAGCCTTTTTGGAAAAAACAAAATCCTTTTATATTTACATCAGAAATACGGTAGAATGCGCAATTGTTTCGATCCCTTTGTGTTTAATTTTTTAAAAGGCGTTATTTTTGAATTCAACCAATACAACTGAAATTGCTAAAGAACAAGGTACGTTTAAGCGTTTACTTCAATACATTAAACCGTTTAAATTTGTTTTTGGCTTCGCTATTTTAGGCATGATAATCAATGCCTCTATTGACGCATTATTCATCTCAAAAATTCAAACTTTTATAGACGAAGGCATAACCGGACAAAGCTCAAATGTTTTAGCTTATGCGCCAATTTTTGTAATAGTAGTATTTGTACTCAGGGGTTTGTCTAATTTTATGGCGACCTTCGGTTTAGGTTTTGTAGGCTCAAATGTGGTGATGAATATGCGCCAAGAGTTATACGAAAAAATCATGTCTTTACCGGTTACTTTCCATGACGCTAATTCCACAGGGAAGTTGATTTCAAAAATCACCTACGACACAGAACAACTAGAAAATGCTTGTAGTAAGGCTTTACTTGTTATGGTTCGTGAAGGGGCTTTTGTTATTGGACTGATGACTATTATGTTTTACCACAGTTGGCAGTTGTCTATTGCTATATTGGTGTTAGTACCTTTTGTTGCGGTTGTGGTGACTTATGTGACCAAACGATTTCGGGTCATATCAAAACGTATTCAACAAGCGATGGGGAATGTAACTCGCCAGTCTGAGCAAATGATTTCAGGTCATAAAGTTATTTTGGCTTTTGGTGGTCAGGAAAAAGAAAAAGCTCAATTTTTTAATATCAATAATAGTAACCGTCAACAAAAAATGAAGATGGTGACCACTCGTGTATTAAGCGTATCTTCTATTCAAGTTATAGCCTCCTTTGCCCTTGCTGCTGTTCTTTATATGGCGTCGAGACCTGCAATGTTAGAAAGTTTAACACCAGGAACATTTACCGCTGTGATCACTGCAATGATGACACTGTTACGCCCTTTAAAGCAATTAACCACAGTGAATAGTGAGTTTCAGCGTGGCATAACTGCAGCACAAAGCGTGTTTGAAGTCTTAGATCAAGATTCAGAAAGTAATACAGGCACAGTAGTTAAAGACTCAGTTAAAGGTAAAATAGCCTTTAAAAATTTATGCTTTGCTTATCCAAATACAGATGTACAGGTAATTAAAAACCTAAATCTAGAAGTTGAAGCTGGAACAACTGTAGCCTTGGTTGGTCGTTCCGGTAGTGGCAAAACCACAATATCTAACTTTATACCACGTTATTATTACCCTCAAAATGGTCATGTTGAAATTGATGGCATTGACATTAATGACTTTGAACTTTCAAATTTACGTTCTCATATTGCTTTGGTATCACAGCATGTCACTTTATTTAATGACAGTATTGCGGCCAATATTGCTTATGGTGATAAAGAAGTCACCAGAGAAGAAATAGAAAAAGCGGCAGAGTTAGCTCATGTAACTGAATTTGCAGATAATATGGAATTCGGTTTAGATACAGAAGTAGGGGAAAACGGTGTGTTATTGTCAGGCGGTCAACGTCAACGTATTGCAATTGCTAGAGCATTATTACGTAATGCCCCAATTCTTATTATGGATGAGGCAACCTCTGCATTAGATACTGAGTCTGAACGTGCTATTCAAGATGCGTTAGATAAGCTCATGAAAAACCGTACAAGTATTGTTATTGCTCACAGACTTTCAACTATTGAAAATGCAGATAAGATCATTGTTATGGAGCAGGGCGAAATATTAGAGCAGGGCAGCCATACCGAGTTATTAGAAAAGAAAGGCGCTTACGCGGCTTTGCATCAGTTACAGTTTAGTGAAAGCTGATAAATGAATTGGATTGAGCGTGGCTGGTATAACGCCAGTAAACTAAATTTTATATTATTGCCATTAACTGCTTTGTTTTGGTTGTTATCCAGTATTAGAAAATGGTTATTTAAACTGGGTATTAAACAACAAGTCGCATCTCCATTACCTGTAATAGTTGTGGGTAATATATCTGTAGGCGGGACTGGGAAAACACCATTTGTCATATACTTGGTTGAGCTTTTGCGCAAGCAAGGGTTTACGCCTGCTATTGTCAGTCGAGGTTACGGCGCAGATAAATCTGATGATGTCCCTTTTCCTCGATTAATTACTCAAGAGCTACCAATACATTTATCCGGTGATGAACCTAAGTTATTATACTTACGTACTCAATGTCCTGTTGTTATTGGCCCTGATAGATCACAAGCGGTTCAGTTTGTTAAAGATAATATCAATGCGGATGTAATTATTTCAGACGATGGCTTACAACATTATAAAATGGCTAGAGATATTGAAATTGTGTTATTGGACGCGCAGCGAATGTTTGGTAACGGTTGGTTATTACCTGTAGGGCCATTACGTGAGTTACCATCACGCTTAAGGTCGGTTGATTTAACCTTAGTTAACTCTGGTAGTAAAAAAGTTAATTTAAGCAACACAGCGGTTGACGCTAACAATCAAACTGATTATCAGCTATCAGCGGATGTTGCTTATAACTTGTTTAACTCAACTGAAAAACTAACTAATGAGCTATTAGCTAATACGTCGGGCAAGGTTCACTTAGTGTCTGGTATTGGCAACCCACAGCGTTTTTTAACAACGGTGGAGTCAATGGAGTATCAAGTAAAAAGCACACGTTGGTTTGCCGATCATTATGATTTTTCGGAATCTGATTTTGAAGGATTTAATACCGACGATATCGTACTCATGACAGAAAAAGATGCAGTGAAGTGTCAAGCATTTGCACAGAAAAACTGGTTTGTATTACCTATATCCGCGGTAATATCACCGAAAATAGAATTGAAAATTATTGAATTAATTAAAGGGTTAAATAAGTTAGCCTAATAACACTCATTAAAGGAAAGCCCCATGGCATTTGATAAAAAATTATTAGAAATATTGGCTTGCCCATTATGTAAATCACCGTTGTTTTTTAACAAGGAATTAAACGAATTAGTGTGTAAAGCGGATAAGTTAGCTTATGCCATTAAAGATGACATTCCAGTTATGTTAGAAAACGAAGCAAGACAACTGACTTTAGAAGAGTTAGAGCAACTCAAATAACTTATTAAGCATTGATTTGGAAAAGCTATGTCACAAGATAAAAAGAACTTCATTGTTGTTATCCCAGCCCGTTACGACTCCTCACGTTTACCTGGTAAACCGCTAGCGGATATAGGCGGTAAACCTATGGTGCAATGGGTTTATGAACGTTCTATCGCCAGTGGCGCTAAACAAGTTATTGTTGCAACGGACGATAAACGAGTAGAGCAAGTTGTTATTGATTTTGGCGGCGAGGTTTGCATGACATCGGCTGAACATACATCAGGTACAGAGCGTTTAGCAGAAGTGGTTGAAAAGTACGGTCTGGCAGATGATGAGATCATTGTTAATGTTCAAGGTGACGAGCCTATGATCCCATCCTCTAACATTTGCCAAGTGGCGGAAAACTTATCACAGTATTTGTTGACGTTAGACACTGACAAGTCAGCTAAGAAAGTAGGCATGGCAACATTAGCTGAATCGGTTTGTTCAACTAATGAGTTAGTCAATCCCAATGTAGTAAAAGTAGTGACAGATAAAGATGGTTTAGCGCTCTATTTTTCTCGCTCGGCTGTGCCATTTGACCGTGACGGTAAAGAAGGTGAATTAAATTATGGTTATTTGCGTCATATTGGCATTTACGCTTACAAAGCTGGCTTTATTAAACAATATGTAAGTTGGCCTGTTTCTCCGTTGGAACAAATTGAGTCATTAGAGCAACTACGTGTTTTATGGCAAGGTCAATCTATTCATGTAGCGGAAGCGGTTGAGCCACCGCCAGCAGGTGTTGATACAGCAGAAGACCTAGAGCAAGTCCGCAGATTAGTTGCTAGCTTAAAGAGCTTTTAGTCGATTAAAAGCGACTAAGCAATAAGGAATGAAATTGAATATAAAGCTTGTTTTTGAACATGCCGATTTTTATGTAGTAGATAAACCAGATGGAATTGGTTTTCATGATGAAGATATTGATTCTGTAAAGCACACAGGCTTTTTTAATTTATGCGCAGCGCATTTTTCTGAAACCTTATTTCCTGTACACAGGTTAGACAAGTTAACCAGTGGCTTATTAATTTTGGCTCGTAATAAAAACGCAGCGACTTGGTTTCAGCAAGCGTTTGAAAGTAAACAAATTCAAAAATATTATTTAGCTTTGTCTGACTCCAAGCCCAAAAAGAAACAGGGTAGCATTATTGGCGATATGACTAAGGCACGTTTGTCACAGTGGAAGTTGTTAAAAACCAAAGAAAATCCTGCAATCACTCGCTTTTTTAATTGGGGTTTAACGTCAAGCTCGGTAACAGGCTTAAGATTATTTTTGGTTAAGCCTGAAACTGGTAAAACTCATCAAATAAGAGTGGCACTTAAAAGTTTAGGCTCTGCTATTTTGGGCGATGAACTTTATGGTGCTAAAAATGAAGTTAAGTCTTGTGACCGTGGTTACTTACACGCGTTAATGTTGGATTTTCAATATAACGATGAGAAAATAAAGTTAATTTCATTTCCAAATACAGGCTCAATTTTTGTTGAAAACAAGCAAAAAATAGTCGATTTAGTTGCTCAACCTGAATTACATAATTGGCCAAAATAACGGTCTACTTAGTATAATTATTAGTTAAAAATATATGACAGAATATCAAACTCGCTTTGGCGGCATTGGCCGTTTATATGGCACACAACAAGCCAAATGGATTGAACAAGCTCGCGTATGCGTGGTTGGCATTGGTGGTGTTGGCACTTGGGCGGCAGAAGCATTAGCTCGCAGTGGTGTAGGTCATATTACATTAATCGATCTTGATGATATTTGTATGACCAATACCAATCGTCAAATTCATGCAATGGTTGGTACTGTAGGACAAGCCAAAGTCGATGTGATGGCTGAGCGAATTAAGCTAATAAATCCAGATTGCACAGTCACTTGCATTGAAGATTTTATAACAGCAGATAACTTAATTAAAATCATTGGCACAAGAGACGATAGCAAGTTTGATTATGTTATTGATGCCATTGACAGCATAAATGCTAAAACAGCCTTAATAGCCCACTGTAAGCGTAATAAGATAGGTTTATTGGTAACTGGTGGTGCTGGTGGACAAACAGACCCAAGCCAAATCCAATATTCTGATTTAGCTAAAACCACTCACGACCCATTATTATCAAAAGTAAGAAATCAATTGCGCCGTGACTTTAACTTTAGCAAAAATCCAAAACGTAAATTTGGCGTAGACTGCGTATTCAGCACAGAGCAATTACAATATCCGCAGGAAGATGGCAGTGTATGTCAGGTTAAAGCTAGTGCAGAAGGCTCAATGCGTTTGGATTGCAATATGGGATTTGGTGCCGCGACTATGGTTACCGGCACCTTTGGTTTTTTTGCTGCGTCAAAAGCTATTAGGAAAATACTACAAAAAAGACAACGAGAGCTAGAACAAGAACAGCTAAAATAAAAACAGGAAGGGTAAAAAAATGTCGATATTAATTAATATTCCAGGAAGGCCACTAGATAAATTAATCACTCGACTCAAACAAGATATCCCCGAAGATGAAATCGAAGTTTGGCCTAATGTAAAACATCCAGACAAGGTTGAATTTGCCTTGGTATGGAAACATCAACATGGCTCATTGGCGGCTTATAAAAACCTAAAGGCCATTTCATCTTTTGGGGCTGGTGTTGATTCAATCATATCTGACCCTGAGTTACCTAACGTTCCCATTGCAAGAATTGTCGATCCTGATTTAGCCATAAACATGGCGCAATATGTCCTTACTATGATCCAACATCAAAAACTCATTTTACATAAGTTTAAACAACCACAGCAAGAACAAATATGGAAGCCAAAGTCAGCCAGAAACGGAAATA
>JAWUWS010000125.1:0-39998 GCA_034111705.1 Psychrosphaera sp. | reverse complement strand
TATATGATGCACAACCCAGAGCCAGACTAAATGAAGTGCTCTTTTAAATGGAAGATTCTATTAAGTGCATGCTCTTAGTAAAATCTCACCTCTAAAAATACACTTACAAAAAGCCAAAAAGCGAGGTGAATTTAATGATCCACCTCGCTTTTATTTATTATGCCGTTAGACGCTTTTACTTAAAGCTTACAGCTAGTGGCGAAGCCATTCTTATAGCTCCTCTTTATAGCTTATTTTTACCGCCAGCTCACCCTGCAAACTAACAAGCTGTAATAACGTGTAATACTCATGAAGATAAAATATATATAAGGTTATAAAACCTCTGAATTTAAATTCGTATAAGCATTAACCCATGAACTACAAAAATAAATACATATTAATAGCAATAATCGTGATCACTTTCTCACTGATTTTTGCTTATATAACTACTGAAGAGGTTACACCATCATCCCTCATAAAAGCACATATACAAGATATGCTAACAAAGCAAACTGACATCATTCCATTATCTGATATTCCAGATGGTGTTAATAATGCAACATTAATTGATGCATCTTACTTTGCATGGCAGGAATTTATTGCATTAAATTGGCCAGCTATTATACAAACTGGCCAATACGGTGATAGAGAAAAAGCAGATATGAATAGGTTTTTTGGTGAGCCAGCGTCTAGCTCAGCAAGTAGCTATCCAGCTTTAGTTTGGGAGACCTTTCGCCATAAAGTTGAAATTTATCCCGGTCAAGGTAAGCCTCACGGATATAAAAACACTCCTCTTCCAAATCAGTCTACTGATTTTGGTTATGACCTATTACCGCAATACATTTACGATGACAAAAAAGCCGTAATTACCAATCTCGTACTTGGAGAAAAAACGCCTTGGGTTAATCTTGACGAAGCATCTCAAATTGGCACCAATCAAATGTTAGCAGGGTTAAATCCAGAGCAACTTAAACCTGAAGGCCCTGGCCGCTTAATTCTATTTTTAGCTAAGGCTAATCGTAAACAATATCAATATGTGGCTTCTCGTAGGTGGTGGGATAAAGGTGAAGTTCCAATGGATACACCAATTAACCCAACCAATATTTCAAAAACTGTATATCCAAGCGGTTCAGCCGGGAGCGCAATATCTCAAACGAAGGATTATATAACCCAAAATAAAAAGTCTCCTCCACCAGGTGCACTCAATGGCACAAGCCCAGAACAAAAAGAACATGTTAGTTTTGCTAATGGCACCATAGAAATAAAAACAGCATGGCGACTAGCCACTGAACTTGAAAAATTGGCTTATTATCAGGAAGGGTATATAGCTGGCTACCATGCAGGAATGGTGCGTTATTATTCACAAGTAGCCAGTTCAACAACAACACCTGCAATCTTTGAAGCAAAAGATACCTTAGGTGTGATGCTAGGATTGCACATTATTCACAAAACACCTTCAGCTCCTCACTTTATTTTTGCTACTTTTGAGCACAAAGATAATATTCGTAGACCCGGTGGTATTCCTCTAGAAGATGCCAATGGCAATATAGTCGGACCTATACCAACAGATGCGACGACCTCAAATGTCACATCTATTCCATCATATCCAGTTATAACAAATGGTGTAAGTCAGCCATTCCTAGCGCCACAAACGTTTACACCAAATGAAACAACGCCATCAACATATACTCAAAACGAGCAATCCTATTACATTAATAATTATGATTCTGGTTTAGCTAGCGATCAGAGCTCACAACCTAAAATAGGTGTAAATAGACGTCGTTATGCCATACCTCAAGATGTTATTGATGTTAATAAAGATGTGCATCAAATGATCGCAACCTCCAATGATGAAGCCAGTAATCCTTGGACTAATTATCGTTTAACAAATGTGCAATGGAAGCCAATGACAAAGAAGCCTGGCACTGAGTTTTTAGGAGCTAATAAAGCAGAGCAGGCGACCTATTACCAATCTAACAGCGTAATAGAAACTAACCATATTTTATCTGAGTTTAGTGGTAGATTTTATACTGGTAATACGATTACTGACTTTGATCAAAAGAATAAAACTCAGCCGTTCCATAACGTTTATTCTGATAATAATGGATACTTAATGGGGGGCTGCATGGGCTGCCATGGCAATCAACAAGTAAGCGGTAGTGATTTCAGTTTTATTTTTGCATCTCCGGTAGCCTCACCTGAAAATGCGGGGCTCACTTACCCTAAGTTAGTGAGTAAGACACCTTAACTTGATTTCAAGTTAAAATAGCTAAATGTTAATACACTTTATTACCTGTTAAGTAATAAAGTGTATATCAGATATGCTTATAAACGTTTTTACTTAGCGCTCATAAATTGTGGCGAAGCCATTCTTACAGCTCGCCCTGCTACACCTTGTCCTTCTTACTGCGATAATATGCAATTGGGATAACAAACAAAGTAAGTGCTGATGACACTGCCATACCAAAGATCAAGGATACAGCTAGACCTTTAAATATTGGGTCTGACAAGATAAACAAGGCACCAATCATGGCAGCTAATGCAGTTAATATAATTGGTCTTGCACGCATTTGAGCTGAAGCAACAACTGCGTCTTTTAAATCTACACCTTGTGCTAACTGTTGCTCAATAAAGTCTACTAACAAGATTGAGTTACGTACAATGATACCCGCCAATGCAATCATGCCTATCATAGACGGTGCAGTAAACTTAGCGTCTAACAGCCAATGACCAGGAAATATACCAATAATTGTTAACGGGATTGGCGCCATAATAATTAATGGCAAACGATAGTTTTTAAACTGACCTACAATCAACAAGTAAATAAGCAATAAACCCACACCGTATGCTATGCCCATGTCTCGGAATGTTTCGTACGTTATTTTCCACTCGCCATCCCATTTTATTGCATTAGTGTATGGCGTATTTGGTGCTTGAGTATAAAATACATCTATATCTGGGTTTTGTTCTGAGAACGCTCCACCAGCTTCAAACATTCCGTATAAAGGGCTATCTGTCTCACCCGCCATATCAGCTACAACATAAATAACAGGGCGTAAATCTTTATGATAAATAGCTTGTTCTTGTGTTACTTGGATCACTTTAGTGAATTCACTTAACGGTATTAACTTACCAGTAGCGTTGGCCATTTTGGTATTTAACCAAGATTGGATATCCGCTTTAAAACTCATATTTGCCGACACAATAATTGGCGTTGGCGTATTACCCAATCGATCGTGTAAGTAACTTACTGGGTTCTCTGACAATAGTTGATAAAGCATGCTTTGTGCTTGAGCTTTTACAATACCTAGCTGTTGTGCGCGAGTTTCATCAATAACGACTTTCCACTTTAACTGCTTGGCGGCAATAGACGTGTCGGTATCGACAATTTCATCTGTACGGTTGAAAGCATTTAACAATGAACTTGCGGTTTGCTCACGGCTATCTTGGTCTGGACCATAAACCTCTGCCACAATTGGCGCTAATGTTGGCGGCCCTGATGGTTCTTCAACCATTTTAATATTGGCGTTAAGTTTATTGGCAATAGGTAACAATAAATTACGTATTTGCTTGGCTATATCATGGCTACCTAAGTCACGCTCATTATTTTCAACAATCCGTAATGTGATCTCACCTTGGTGTGACATTTCACGCATATAATACTGACGAACCAAACCGTTAAAGGTAATTGGCGCATACGTTCCTGCGTACAATTGATAATCAACTACGTAGTCTTGTTTAGCCAGTTCTGACGATAGCTCTTGCAATGCCGCTAATGTACTTTCTACTGTTGTGCCTTCTGGCATATCCACAGCGATTTCCATAGTGGCCTTGTTGTCAAATGGCAGCATTTTCAATAGCACTAAACCAGATGTTGGCAATACCATTACAGCAACCATTAATGACACAATAGTGCCAAATAGCTTCCATTGATTAGTTAACGCATTTTTAGAAGTTATAAACTTACTAAGGATTTTGCCGGCAAATTTACCAATAACATCATCAGACTCATCATGTGTAGGTGCCGCTTTATTTTCATCCTTACTGTCATTTTTATCATCGTGGCTGTGTTTTAGTAAACGTATAGCCAACCAAGGTGTGATGGTGAAAGCGATGATTAATGACAACAACATACCGGTGCTGGCATTGATTGGAATAGGGCTCATATACGGGCCCATTAAACCTGATACAAACGCCATAGGTAATAAGGCTGCAATAACAGTAAAGGTAGCTAATATGGTAGAACCGCCCACTTCATCAATCGCTTTTGGAATTAAGCTAGTTAAAGGTTCATCTGGGTGTGACTGTTGACGGCGGTGTATGTTTTCCACCACGACAATAGCATCATCAACCAAAATCCCAATTGAAAAAATAAGGGCAAACAAAGAGATCCTATTTAACGTAAAACCCCAAGCCCATGAAGAAAACAATGTGATTAATAATGTAAGGCCAACGGCCAAACCAACAATAATCGCCGCGCGTTTACCTAAGAAAAACAACACCAAAATCACAACGGCCATGGTGGCAAATAATAATTTTTGAATTAACTTATTGGCTTTTGCTTGTGCGGTTAAACCACTGTTGCGAGTAACACTGTATTCAATGTTGTCTGGAATAACTTTTCCTTTAAGGGTGTCTGCTGTGTCTAATACTGCATTAGCCACGTCTATCGCATTTCTGCCCTCTTGCTTAGCTACGCTTAATGTCACGGCAGAATGCAATATAGTGTCTTTTTCCGAGCCTTTGCCAAATCCCATTTGCACATAACTGGTTGGTTTTATGCTAGATAAACTGATATCGGCAATATCGCGTAAATACACTAATTTTGAACCTTGCGCGTACACCACTAAGTCTTTAACATCTTGCTCGTTTGTTAAAAATTGGCCAATAGATACCACGACTTCCTGATTGCTGCTTTGAACTGGTAATTCTGGTGAGTGCCCACCAAATTGCTGTATTGCACTTAATACCGCACGTACATCTACACCAAATGCCGCCGCTTTTACTGGATCTATTTTCACGTTAACTGCGTGCTCGGCATAACCGCTCACTTCTATATTACGGCTACCTTCCACGCGTTGTATAACTTGGCTAACTGAGGTTGCAACTTGACCTAACTGCGACTGACTAACGGATGGATCTTCACTCCAGAAAGTAAGACTAACAATAGGAACATCATTAATTCCTCTTGCTCTAACGGCTGTTTGACCTACACCATATTGCTGTGGCCAATTCAGTTCGGTCATTACTTGGTTCCACGTTTTCACTAATGCTTCTTGACGTTTGATACCAACGGTAAATTGCACAGTAACCACAGCTTGACCTTGCATAGAAACGCTATAAACATGCTCTACACCTGCCATTTGTGACATAGCATTTTCTGCTTTTATTGAAACTTGTTGTTCAACTTCTCCACTACTTAACCCTGGAGCAGAGATAAATACGTCCACCATAGTGACGTTAATTTGCGGATCTTCTTCTTTAGGTGTGATTAAAACGGCAATAATCCCCAAAATCACAATCATAATTGCGAACAAAGGAGTGATTGGATTGTTCTGCGACAGACGCGCTATTCGTCCTGAAATTCCCATACTATTCACCTCAACTATTTAGTTTGAGATGCTAAAAAATTAGCACCCAAACGAGCCACACGGTCTTGCTCAGAAAGTCCTGACAATATCTCTACCATTTGTTTATTTGTGTCACCTAATACAACTTGGCGTAAAACATATTGCTCACCAATTTTCACATACACAGCGGACAAATCACCTTGATTAAATACAGCACCACTTGGCACAACCAAAGCCGAGCGAGGATCAGTTTTTACAGCCACTTTTATAAAACTACCAGGGCGTTGATTAAATGTGTTTTTGTCTATATTGGCGCGTACTAATAAGGTATGAGTGTCTTTGTCTAAGTTTGGGGCAATGGTTAAGCTAGTTAATTCATTCCAAAAACCGTCACTTGTTTGGGCTAATAATGATTTGGTTGCATCAATATCTGCCACCAATGAGTTTGGCACATGCACAATTAAACGATTTTGGTTAATCGCAAAACCCGTCAACATAGCTTGACCAAAATTAGCAGTTTCACCCTCTTCAATATGACGAGCTGTTACCACACCAGAATAAGGTGCAATAATTTTTGTATAAGTAAGCTGCTGTTTTACTTCTGAAATTTGCGCTTTGGCTAAACTGATATTAGCATTAGCAACTTCAAGGGCACTGGTTGCTTTAGCCATGTCATTTTCACTAACAAAACTATCTGAGGTTAAGCCTTTTAGTCGATTATATTCACTCTTAGCTTGAGTCGCATTTGCCTGAGCTACCTTTAATGACGCATTTGCTTTTGCTAATTGCGCTTTTAGTTCTGAATCGTCCAGTTCAATTAATACTTTACCCAAAGTAACTTGGTCATCCACATCCACATAGATTTTTTTAACTTTGGCATTTACCTGCGCAGATACAGTAGCTTCATTAACTGCTTCAACATAACCGTTCAACACAACTTTAGTGTCTAATTGAATGCGTTTCACCGCAACAAACTCAACATCTTTTGCTAAAGTCTGTGTCGTAAATACAAAACTGCTTAGTATGACTACGCTTAACAAACTAGTGAATAAGTGTTTAATTTTCATAATAATAACTCTGCCTTTGAATTAAGTACTTTGACTGTTTGCCAAAATAATAGACCAATTTTAACTAAATAATAGAATTATTATATATTAGTAATAACTAATATAGCAACGCTAATATTATGCTAATAATAAAATGGTGTTCAACCTGATAATTAACGCCTCAAATGTGCAAACATTGTTGAAGTTTTACTATCTCCTAGCCCGCTCTGAACCTTTATGTTCTATAATGCTCTTATTAAAGATGCTATGTCGTATCAATTTATCTGTTTGAGGTATAAATGTTTAAGTTTAAGAACTATGTGTTTGGTTTTGGCGTACTTATATCGACCGTTGCTCTAAATGGTTGTGACCTATTTGATGATGATAGTAGTGGTGGTGACGGCTATTATCAGTATGTGAATTTGGTTGCACAATCCCCTAGTATTGAATTTGTTGTTGACAGTACGTCTGCTGGTGAACTTGAATTTACGGAAGCCACTTCACATGAAGATGTAAGTAGTGGCACTTACGATATTGAATTTAATCAAATCTTGCCTAATTCAGAAAATGACAATTTTATTGATGACGACTCTTTGCGTGTTTACTCCAACACACTTCATTCTTACATGCTTTATGGTGATACAAGCTCCCCTAGCAGCTATACAGTAGAAATTGATATCTCTGATATTTATTCAGATGACTTTTCCGATGAATACGCCATGGTGCAATTTGTTAATTTGGCAAATAACTCTGACTCGGTTGATATGTATTTACTTGATGCGGACGATGATTTAATTAACAAAAGTGCGGATTATAGTTTAGCTCAAATCGACTCTAGTGGTGATGTTGAGGTCACGGAAGGCGACTATAAGATTGTGTTCACTGAGTTGGGTTCAGATACTATTTTGGCTCAAAAAAATGATATCAGTATTGGTGAAGGCGAAGCGTTAATATATGTATTGGTCAGCTATGAAGTGGCTGGTAGCAGTGAAAGCCGGTATAGCATTGTCGAATTAAGCTCAAGTGGTTCTCGTACATTGGCCAATCAAGCGGCAAATGCGCATTTACGTGTCGCTAATGGTGTGAGCAATGTCAGTGGTATTTCTGTTGCGGTAGATGATAGTTCAAACATTATTGAAACGGATATTGCACTTGGTGCTTTGTCTGCTGATATTGAAATTTCTATCTCTTCTTCAGATGAAGCAGAGGCTACTTCTGTATATGTATTAAATAGTGAAGACGGTTCTTTATTAGACGGTACTACTCTAGATGTTTACTCAGACGATCAAATATTATTATTAAGTGCTGGTGATGCGACTACAACCGTATCTTTAAATGAAACCAGTGAAGATCTACGAGTAATAAATACGCATGGAAAAATACTATTTTCTCATTCAATATTTGCTCAAAGAGAAGAAACGTTGGAAGTGGTTATTTTGGAAGAGGGTGGTAATCCAGACTCCTACGATCCAGAACTATCCATAAGTTATTTAAGTACACAAATGTATGAAATTGAGGCCGGAAGCTACGACATTTATATATACAATTCAGACGATGAATTATTAATAGAGTATACCCTGTATAATTTAGAGGAAGGTAATGTGGTTAATTTAATTACTACAGATTTTGAAACCAGTGGTGCTCCCTATCAAATATTTGAGTATTTTAATTAAAGAAGCTCAATATAAATTTTGAGCTAGTATTAATAGGTTAGTTGTTGTTATTTATAATGTAGTAACGGTATTTACTTCTTATACCCTATTTATAAGTATTCTATATTTTTATAAAAACTTGTTTAATTTCAATAGTTAAGCGAGTTTTATAATACTTAAATTATATATATTGTAGGGAAAACAATGAAAATCTATATCATTACTATACTTATAGTCGCGTCTTTAACTTTAATGCCTACTTATTTAACAGCTAAAGACAGTCTTTTAATTAACAAATCTCCCGTTTCAGATCTCGCTGTTAAACACCAAAATGCCTTGCTTGATAAAAATACTAAAGGTAAAGGATTTGGCCCTCAATCTCCACGAGATATCGACTCAACATCGGGAAATAACCCTATTAAATTTGCTGCAGCTCCCAACTATAAAGAAATGAATTTATGTAATATTCATTTCCATAAAAATGCAGAACACAAAGGTGGTGAATTTACAAAATATGCTGGGAATGGTGATGGCCATGGTTATCTTAGTGGCTTTAAATATTCTGGCACTCTTTCATCAAATGAACTTAAAAAAAGTAATGGGAAAATGTGCCCAAGTAAACACGGAGTCGTTGAAGCTGGAGATACGATTGAAGTTCATTATGTTCATTCAAGTGCTCAAGTAAAGCCTGGACCAACCTTAGCTGCATGTTTAAGTGACTCAATGGTCAATCCTCAGTTCCGTGTTGAAACACAAGTGTATGTATTAGTGAGTGATAAAAGTGCATTAGACTTTAACGAACTCACCAAACATAATTTATTAGACGGTCGCTATCAAGCCCTTAACATTCCAACTAATACAGGCAAAGCGACTGAATACCCTGGCTCAACAACAGGGGCGACTTATAACGAACAAGGCTCTCCATACCAAGTGACATGGAGCGTACGACCTAAAGTAGCAAAAGTAGATATTCATTCTGTTGGAAAGTGGTGCAAGGACAATGTATTTAATGAAGATCATGCCCATAGCGTTAGAAATTTAGTAACAAATCCAGAGCTTCTATCTGAGTTTTAAAATAAAAGAGGTCAGAGTAAAATCAAATAAGATAATAATTTAATTTTACACTGACCCCAAACAAGCATCCCCCCATTTATGAGATTCACAAAATTGTAATACGGTTATAAAGAAACTGTTACTTTAGTGTCACCTAATATTCATGAACCGTCTTTAAGTTAGCTTAGTTTTTAAAACAACATAACTAACTTGGGCTTAATATGAAAATAATAAAACAAGGACTATCAGTCATTATTGCAAGTATATTGTCTTCGACAGCATACGCAGCAGTAACAACTGAGACACAACTTAATAACGCTTGGTTTGAAAGTGGACAAGCTAAACTTACTGAAAAGTTACAACAATCAAGATCAACAAATGCAAAAAATGTTATTTTATTTGTTGGTGACGGTATGGGTATCTCAACCTTAACCGCTGCAAGGATCCTAAAAGGCCAATTAGCCGGTAACTCAGGTGAAGAAGGTTATTTAAGCTTTGAAACATTTCCTTATTCTGCATTAGTTAAAACCTACAATGTAGACGCACAAACTCCAGACTCTGCAGGCACTATGACTGCAATGATGAGCGGGTTAAAGTCAGATGCCGGCGTATTGGGTGTTGACGAAGACGTAGTTCGCGGAACCTGCGCATCAATTAAAGGTAACGAAGTTGTTACCGCATTAGAATTAGCCGAAATAAAAGGCCTATCGACTGGCGTTTTGTCCACGGCACGTATTACTCATGCAACTCCAGCTGCAACGTATGCAAAATCAGCTGACCGTAACTGGGAAGATATCTCAGATATGGATATTACCAACAACTCAGAACGCGCAGATTGTGAAGATATTGCATCTCAACTAGTTAATTTTGAAGAAAACTTAGAAGCTCGTTACACAGGTGTAGATGTTGATGGAATAGACGTTGTTATGGGTGGTGGCCGTCGTCACTTTTTACCAAACGATGCGGCATTTAATTCTACTGATGCGGTGAGTGACATTGAAGGCGATCGTACTGACGGACGTGATTTAACCGCTGAATGGAACGACATGTATCCAAATGGTCAATACATTACAGACCAAGCCGGATTTGATGCCATTGATACAGAAACAACAGAACGTGTTTTTGGTTTATTTAACGAGTCGCATATGCAATACGAAGCGGATCGTGAAAATGATGTGGCAGGTGAGCCTAGTCTTTCTGAAATGACAGAAAAGGCCATTAATGTACTTGATAACAACGATAAAGGATATTTCCTGATGGTTGAATCAGGACGCATTGACCACGGTCATCACGCTGGTAGCGCAAGCACTGCATTAAGTGATGCTATTGAATTTTCTAACGCTGTTCAAAAAGCGATAGATACAACCAATAGCGAAGATACATTAATTATTGTCACTGCAGATCACAGTCATGTATTCACTATTGCAGGTTACCCAAAACGTGGTAATCCAATTTTAGGGAAAGTTATAGGCGTAGATGCAACAGAGCCTAGCACGGCATCTGACGGCACCCCTTATACCACTCTAGGATATACCAACGGTCTAGGATTTAGAGACTTAGGTAATGAAACCGATGGTGATGCTTCTTATACATCAGATCCGGTCTCTGGCAGACAAGATATTACAGACATTGATACTACAACTACAGGCTATCACCAAGAGTCTTTAGTACCTCTAGGCAGTGAAACACACGCAGGTGAAGATGTTGCTATTCATATGTCTGGACCGGGAGCACACTTAGTACAAGGTACGGTTGAGCAAAGTGTAGTTTTCCATTTAATTAATCGCGCACTTGGTTTAATTAGTCAGTAGACCTCAAGGATTTTATAATGAATAAATATATATTTTCAGCAATAAGTGCTTCTTTAGCACTTGCCCTTTCTGCTTGTAGTGATGGTGAGAATGGCACAGATGGAATTAACGGGACAAACTCGTTAATTTTACAAACACAGTTACTAGTGGGTGATGATAATTGTAAAAATGGTGGAGTCCAGATTGATTCTGGTTTAGATGTTAACAGTAGTAATGTACTAGATGCTTCAGAAATTACATCCACTGAATATGTTTGCTCCCCAGCAGAGACTCAAGTGGATAACAGCGAGTTATTAACGAGTTTGAACAATACATGGTTTAGCGCAGGTTCAACAGAAATCGAAACTGCAGCAGATGTATGGAAAGAAATAGACGCTCAACTTGCTAGCAGTGCTAATGTAAATATCGTTACAGCGTCAAGTGTATCTGAAGCTGTTGCGTTACAAGGTGCAGCAAAGAATGTAATTTTATTTGTTGGTGATGGTATGGGGATTTCTACCATAACTGCAGCCCGTATATTAGACGGACAAAACAAAGGCATGATGGGTGAAGAAAACCAATTAAGCTTTGATAAATTCCCGTTTTCTGGTTTAGCAAAAACATATAATGTAGATGCACAAACACCAGACTCAGCAGGAACTATGACAGCAATGATGTCTGGCGTTAAAACAGATGCTGGTGTTTTAGGTGTTTCTGAAGACGTTATACGTAGTAATTGTGCAAGCACCAGTGGTATTGAGATGGTGACTGCGTTAGAACTAGCTGAAATTGCAGGGAAATCAACTGGAATTATTTCTACAGCGCGCATCACTCATGCAACACCAGCTGCGGCCTACGCAAAATCAGCTGAGCGTAATTGGGAAGATATCTCAGATATGGATATTACCAATAACGCAGAACGTGCTAACTGCGAAGATATTGCATCACAGTTAGTTAACTTTGAAGCTAATTTAGAAGCCCGTTATACAGATGTTGATGTTGACGGAATTGAAGTCGCTATGGGCGGTGGACGCCGTCACTTCTTACCAAACGATGCCGCATTTAATAGTGCTGACGCTGCAAGTTCGGTTGAAGGTGATCGAACCGACGGAGTTGATTTAACCGCAGAATGGGAAACACAATATCCAGCTGGGAACTACATTATGGATCAAGCTGGCTTTGATGCCATTGACACTGAAGTAACGGAACGCATATTTGGTTTATTTAATGAATCTCACATGCAATACGAAGCGGATCGTGAAAATGACATTGCTGGTGAACCTAGCCTTTCTGAAATGACAGAAAAAGCCATTAAGATACTTGATAACAATGACAAAGGATTTTTCTTAACGGTTGAATCAGGTCGTATCGATCACGCTCATCACGCTGGAAATGCCTACAATGCATTAAACGACGCTATAGAGTTATCTAAAGCGGTACAAGTAGCTATTGATGCAACAAGTGAAGAAGATACCTTAATCATTGTCACTGCGGATCACAGTCACGTATTTACCATTGCTGGTTACCCAAAACGTGGTAACCCAATTTTAGGTAAAGTAATTGGTGTTGACCAAACAACAGAAAGCTTAGCTTCAGATGGTATGCCATATACCACGGTTGGATATACTAATGGACTTGGTTTTAGAGACTTAGGTGATGAAACAAACGCTGATGCTAGTTATTTAGATGCTCCTGTAACAGGACGTGTTGATTTAACAGACATAGATACAACAACAGCAGGTTTCCACCAAGAATCATTAGTTCCTCTAGGTAGTGAAACCCACGCAGGTGAAGATGTTGGTGTTTTTGCAATCGGCCCTGGAGCACACTTAATTACAGGTACGAATGAGCAGAGCTTCATATTCCATGTTATGAATTATGTAGCTAACCTTTCAGAACAAACTGAAGATAACTCATCTGACTAATCACTTTTGATACAGAGTTACTGTTGATAAAAGAATAACTCTTGGGAAAGAATAGGAGCTTATCGCTCCTATTCTTTTAATTTCAATATTTATAAAACCTAATGAAGTAAATTCAATGAAATATGTATTGTTAATTACCGCACTGATAACACCATTCTTTACGTTTGCTGACGATGTTTGTCATTCCGACATTATCAAAGCCACATATAATATTGAAGGCGCTTCTAAAGCAACTACTTCAATCAAAAAAAATCAGCTCATTCTATTAAGACACAAAAATAATGTCTTCCATATAAGCGATAATACCGTTGCGACACAATGGACTAAGCTAGTTAAAGATCGTATCAAAAAAACTTCATACTTCATTGATGACAAACGAGCTATTGAATACGAAGCAGAGCAAGCGACCTCTCCTCAAGCTTGGTATTATCACGCACAACTGTTACACCCATTATTTCAAACTCAATCTAAATTGATTAAAACAACAGGAGCAGGTTGTGAACAAGTTGAACACTATCAACAAAGTAGTGCCGCTAAAACTGTTGATATATGGTGGTATCCACAAAGAAAGTTGGTCAAACGTATAAAAAGTGTATTTGCTGACAAAATCGTTACATGGAAGTTAGAAGAAATGATTGATGACCGCAAAATGATCCAACAACAAATAAATACGCTATACGCTTATCAATCAACTGACTTTGCAGATATTGGTGATAATGAGTCTGACCCATTTTTTAGGAAAATGATCCACTTAGGTTTTATTGATCACGGTGCATCTGGCTTTTATGACAGTGAAGGCAACTCACTATCATCTGACCACCACCCATCACATTAACATCAAAAAAAAATATTTTAGCTATGTTTTTTAGGGAATAGATAAATGTAAAGGTTACTGAATTAGTAGATTATAAGGTTTAGTTTTAAAAACGTTTTACGTATCACTTTCAATCCGGCCATCCACTAAGTTAATAGTACGGTCGCAAGCGGCGGATAAACGTGGGTCGTGTGTAACTAACAATATCGCACAACCACGTTCTTTATTAACTTTACGAAATAACTCAAACACTTCTGCTGCGGTGCGTGTGTCTAAATTTCCGGTGGGTTCGTCCGCGAGTAACAAAGGTGGATCGGTAATAAGTGCTCTGGCAATCGCGACACGCTGTTGTTGACCTCCCGATAATTGGCCAGGCTTACTATGAATAAACTTTTCTAACCCCACTGCAACTAATAACTCTCGCGCTTTTTCTATCGCCAATTTGTTCGGCTTACCATGAGCTAACATTAATGGCATTAGCACATTGTCTAATACGCTAAATGCAGAAATAAGATGGTGAAACTGGAACACAAAACCAATATTACTGCCCCGCATTGCGGTGAGTTGGTTGTCCTCCATTGCTCTGGTAGGTTTACCTTGTAGATACAATTCGCCGCTGGTGGGCTTATCTAACAAACCGAGTAAGTTTAATAAGGTACTTTTACCCGAGCCAGACGGGCCAATGAGCGCTGCAAAATCACTGCGACCAATCGTTAAGTCGATACCATGTAAGACTTCTATCTCGTTGGGTTGGTCGATATTATAAGATTTACGTAACGCCTCTAAGCGTAAGACTTGTTGGGATTTATCAAACATAACGAATCGCCACCACAGGATCTAAAGCCGCAGCACGTCGCGACGGTATCGCCGCCGCTAATACGCCTGTAAATGTCGCTAATAACAAGGCCATAAACACAAGATTTCCTGACACTGGAATATAAAATAAATCAGGACCAAAAGTATTAAACACCCAAACTAATGCGTAACTCGCCACACTGCCAAAGCCAGATCCTAACAAACCGAAAAAAGCCCCCTGAAACAGAAATATGTTTAATATTTGCTGTTGCGTTGCGCCGGTGGCCCGTAAAATTCCAATTTCTCGGGTACGCTGTACAACACTTACCGACAAAACGCTGGCGATACCAAAAGCAACTGAAATAGCGACAAAAACAATGATCATATTGGTGGACAAACTCTGTGCTGAAAGGGCATTCATTAACTGAGCATTGGTGACAATCCAACTCTCTGCTTTTAATGACGTTAATCGTGCAACTTGCTCTGCTATTTCTTCTGCGGTAAAAATATCTTCCACAGTTAAATCAATCACGGTGACGCCACCGGGTAAACTGAGTAATGACTGGGCTTGTTTTAAGTCTAAATAAACATAACGTGAGTCTAGCTCACGGACACCTAATTCAAAAATGCCAGATATGTTCACTACAGTATTGTTTTGTTGGCCAGTTTCCAGCCTTAATTTACTGCCTAACCGCACACCTAAATCCTTAGCTAACTGACTGCCAATTAACACATCATCAGCCCCTACTCGGAGTTGACCACTGACTAAATACTCCGCTAAAGGAATGATTTTTTGATAACGTTCAAGGTCGATACCGACTAGAACCACAGACTCTAAAGCATTGCCACGACGTACAAATGCTGGGCCAGATACGGTAGGTGATACTGCGGTTAACAAGGGTAATTGATCTAATGTGGCCTCAACTTGCTGCCAATTATTAATAGAGCGTAAACGCTGCGCTCGTTTATCTTCTAACACTAGCTGTAATGTGCCTGCTGCAACAGGCGCAATCTTATTCACTTCGTCGGGTGACAATAAACGTATATGCGCTTGCGTGCCCAAAGTGCGTTCTATGATATTAGCTTGCAGACCTTGAATTAATGCAGTTATAAACACAATAACTGCCACGCCAACGGCGACACCAACTGTGATCATAAGCGACTGCATTCGACCTTCTCGCAAAAAGCTAATGGCGATATTGGCTTCTATCCAGCGTTTGGCAAAGAAGCTCATCAATTTAGTTTTACCGGTAATTCGTTTTTAGTATTCACGTCTTTATTGTTATGAGTGAACCGTGTTTTTTGTAATTCAACACGAACCTTAGTCCCGTCGGCTAATGTAGATGAAGCATCAACTAATACTGTATCGCCAACACTCACACCTTTAAGTATTTCTGACATAGCTAAACCTCGTAATCCAAGTGTCACGCTTTGGCGTTTTAACTTACCGTCTTTGACCAATAAAACCTGTGCCTTACCTCTGTTTACATTGGACAGAGCATCGTTTGGCAGCACTAATGTGTTGTCACGTTGACCAGTTTCAATATTGACCGACACTGTCATGTCTTGTCGTAAAAAACCTGGAACAGGATCAACCGTTAATTTCACTTCAACAGTGCCACTTTGTGGGTTAATACTTGGCGCTATAAAATTAATACGCGCTGCAAAAGGATTATCTGGGTAAGCGACTGCAATAGCTGTTGCGCTTTGATCTAACGCCAGCAAAGATAAATTACGTTCATCTAAAGGCACATGAATTTCTGTTTGACCATCAAGTGCTATGGTGAATAACACACGGCCAGGTTGGATTAAATCGCCCGGCTCTGCATTACGAGTTAATACCGTGCCTGCCACTTCCGCGCGTAAAACAGTTTTAGCCAATTGAGCCTGCAAAGCGACTAGGCGTTCCTGCAATACAGTCTCTTCAACATTACCAGGCGCGGCAGCTGTAACTTTTAAACGAGCAGACTCAACGGTATTGCGCGCCAGATTTTCAGCTTGTAATGCCTGCTCTAACAACTCAGCAGATATAAGTGAGCGGTTTGCTAAGTCTCGGCGACGTACAACTTCACGAGTGGCTTGTTCTAATTGAATTTTCGCATTAGCTAAAGCTACTTTAGTTTGGGGGCGAGTGCTTGTTTCAAGCTCAATTAACGCAGACTTTGCTTGCCTAACTTGCGCGGCAGTATCATCAGCTTTGAGTACCAATAAAATATCACCTTTAACAACTCGGTCACCTTCCTGCACATGACGCTCAAGCACGACACCAGTAATTTCACTACCAATTTGGGTACGAGAAACCGTAACTAATCGTCCTGTAGCAACCACAGTTTGTACCAAAGGCATAGACGCCACACTATAAGCCGCTATAACCGGCCCCTGTAACCAACGGAATAAAACAAAACCACATAACAGAATTAGAGAGGCTGTAATAACTATGGCTTTATAACGAATAGTACGCAAAAGTTTCTCCGGATAGGATGATAAATCAGACCAGAGCAATCTTAAGTATAAAAAGGGGGAGTGTAAAATCTAATCTCTGTTTTATTGTTGTACATCAACCTTCTTATAATGACAGTCACTTTAAGTTGTGGGTGACGTCTGTGTTATTTTGATAGCTCTTTGTGCTGCTTTTCAGATCTTTCTAAAATGTCTCTATGTGGCCTCTGTAAACAATCGAAAACTTCTTCTGGTTCGACGTAACGACAGGCTTCTTCTCTGTCAGTTGTACTTTTACAAGCAGATAATACAAAAATAATTACGATCGTTAAAACTAGGTATAAATTGGACTTAGACATAATTTTACTTAATCCCTTAAAAATTAATTATGCAATATTTAGGATATTGCTGTTCCTGTACATAATCCTAGAAAGGCATTATTTATGTCAACGCATTTATGAATGATTCATATCTTTAAATAAAAAAATTAAGTAGTAAGTAACCACTAACTACCAACTACTAACTGCTCTTCAAGAACAACTTAAAGCTTGGGTTTTCAGTTTCATCTTTCCAGTTAAAACCTAATTCATCTAAGTGTTGTTGCAGTTTCTCATCATCGGCTTTTGAGGTTTCAAACGCGGCTAATACCTGACCAAATGCAGCGCCGTGATTACGGTAATGGAATAATGTTATGTTCCAATTTTTCCCTAACGTGTTTAAAAATTTAGACAATGCGCCTGGATACTCTGGGAATTCAAAGCTGAATATACGCTCGCTTAATGCTTCAGTTGGTTTGCCACCAACCATGTGACGTACATGCAACTTTGCCAGTTCATTGTCAGTGAGGTTTATTACTTGATAATCTGCTTGCGTGAGCTGTTGGATCATCTGATCTAATTCTTCTTGACCATTGGTTAACTTCACGCCAACAAAGATTTGCGCTTGGCTTTTATCTTGAAAACGATAATTAAATTCTGTAATAGCTTTACCGCCAATCACGTCACAAAACTCAATAAATGCACCTTGGCGCTCTGGGATAGTAACGGCGATGACCGCTTCTTTTTTCTCACCTAGTTCCGTTCTTTCCGCCACGTAGCGTAGTTTGTCAAAGTTAAGATTAGCTCCCGATAACACACAAGATAAACGTTTACCTGTGACGCTATTTTGTTTTACGTATTTTTTTAATCCAGCCAAACTTAATGCACCAGCGGGTTCCGCAACCGCACGTAAGTCATCAAATAAATCTTTTATCGCCGCACACATTTCATCTGAATTTACCGTAACCACTTCATCACAGTATTGTTGTGCTAATTCAAATGTATGTTCACCAATACGTTTAACGGCTACGCCATCTGCAAATATATCCACTTGCTCTAAATCGACCGGTTTTCCTGCTTCAAGTGCCGCTTTTAAACACGCTGCGCCTTCTGGTTCAACACCAATGACTTTAATGCTAGGTTTTAATTGTTTAATGTAAACTGCCATCCCAGCCAGCAAACCACCACCACCTACAGGAATAAAAATAGCGTCTAAGTCTCGTACTTGTTGTAATAGCTCTTTCGCTACTGTGCCTTGTCCGACGATTACGTCTTTATCATCAAATGGGTGGATATAACTCATTGATTTTTCAGCGGCTAAGTTAAGAGCAAACTTATTGGCTTCATCAAAACTTTTGCCTACCAACACGACATTAGCGCCGTGACTACGCACCGCGTTTACTTTAATCTCTGGTGTTGTTTCTGGCATCACAATAGTGGCGATCACCCCTAATGTTTTTGCAGACAGGGCCAAACCTTGAGCATGATTACCCGCAGACGCAGCGACTACGCCACAACTCAGTTGATCTTTGCTTAAATTAGCGAGTTTATTATAGGCACCACGAAGTTTAAACGAATGTACTGGTTGCTCGTCTTCACGTTTTACAAACACATCGTTTTGTAAGCGCTCTGACAAACTCTTTAATCTGTCTACACTAGTTTGAATTGCAATGTCATAAATTGGAGCCAACAAAATATCGTGAACAAATGCTTGTGCTATTTTCAGTTTATTTAATTGGTCTGCTGGTGACATAGTTATTCTCTTTTTCTTATTTTATAAACAACTTGAGTTCATACCCTGAACTCAAGTTATACGTTATATATCGCTGCTGGCTTTCAAATCTAGATGCGATTCAAAATATGGGCATTGTTAAAAATTATCTAATAACTCTCTATTACGTACTGCGCCTTTGTCTGCACTGGTAGCTAACATGGCGTAGTTTTTAAGGGCGTAGCTAATTGGACGTACACGATCAGCCGGCTTCCAACCCTCTTTCCCTTTGGCATTCATTGCTTTACGGCGAGTTTCAAGTTCAGCTTCCGATACTTGTAATGTAATTTCACGAGTTGGGATATCAATATGAATAATGTCACCTTGCTCAACTAATGCGATTGTACCGCCATCCGCAGCTTCTGGTGACACGTGACCAATTGATAAACCAGATGTCCCGCCAGAGAAACGACCGTCAGTTAATAATGCACAGGCTTTTCCTAATCCCATAGATTTTAAGTACGTAGTTGGATACAACATTTCTTGCATCCCTGGGCCGCCTTTAGGGCCTTCATAACGGATAACAACCACTTCTCCAGCGACAACTTTACCATCCAAAATTCCTGCAACGGCAGCATCTTGGCTTTCAAAAACATGTGCAGGACCGGTAAATACTAAATTATCATCGCTAACACCTGCGGTTTTAACCACACAACCATCAATAGCAATATTGCCAGAAAGTACCGCTAAGCCTCCTTCTGTAGAAAAAGCGTGTTCAATGCTACGAATACAGCCATTTTCACGGTCGTCGTCTAATGTATCCCAACGACAATTTTGGCTAAAGGCTTTTGTGGTACGAATACCTGCAGGGCCTGCTCGGTAGAATTTTTTAACATCTTCGTCGTCTGTTACTTTTATATCGTACTTAGCGATAACATCACCAAGCGTTGTGCCCAATATATTAGGTACGTCAGTATTAAGTAAGTTAGCACGAGCTAACTCACCCAAAATAGCAATAACACCACCTGCGCGGTGAACATCTTCCATATGATACTTTGGCGTTGACGGGGCAACTTTGCATAATTGTGGCACTATGCGTGATAACTTATCCATGTCTTCCATGGTGTAATCTATTTCTGCTTCTTGTGCCGTTGCTAATAAATGCAAGATGGTATTTGTTGAGCCACCCATAGCTATGTCTAAACACATGGCATTTGAAAAAGAATCTTTATTGGCAATATTACGAGGTAATGCAGACTCATCATTATCTTGATAATAACGTTTGGTTAGCTCAACAATTTGTTTGCCTGCTTTTAAAAATAATTGCTCACGGTCGGCATGCGTTGCCAACATAGAACCATTACCGGGTAATGCTAAACCTAACGCTTCCGCTAAACAGTTCATTGAGTTAGCTGTGAACATACCAGAACATGAACCACAGGTTGGACAGGCAGAACGCTCGACTTGATCAGATTGTTCATCAGATACTTTTGGATCTGCGCCTTGGATCATGGCATCAACCAAATCAAGCTTGATGATTTGATCGGAAAGTTTGGTTTTACCAGCTTCCATTGGACCACCAGATACAAAAATAACCGGAATGTTTAAGCGCATTGCTGCCATTAACATGCCTGGAGTAATTTTGTCACAGTTTGAAATACACACCATAGCATCGGCACAATGTGCATTAACCATGTATTCAACTGAGTCCGCGATTAAGTCACGCGAAGGCAAGCTGTAAAGCATACCGCTGTGTCCCATGGCGATTCCGTCATCAACGGCGATAGTATTAAATTCTTTAGCTACCCCCCCAGCATCTTCAATAGCGCCTGCAACTAACTGACCCATATCTTTTAAATGAACATGTCCCGGCACAAATTGAGTAAACGAGTTAACCACGGCAATTATCGGTTTGCCAAAATCTCCGTCTGTCATTCCTGTAGCTCGCCATAACGCGCGAGCGCCAGCCATATTGCGACCTTGTGTAGACGTTGCTGAACGTAACTTTGGCATCCTAAAATTCCTTACTCTAATCGTTTAAATTCATTATTGATCAATTTTCTAGAGGCGTAAAAAAAGCCTCTGATCTCTTTGTATTTTTAATATCTTACAAAGAACAACAGAAGCTTTTTTCCTGATTAATCAGGATACAAATAACAAGGAATCTAAACTGGTTCGCTTTAGAGCGAAGAGAAAACACGGAGTTTGCTTTAGCAAATGAGTATTTTCGATGCAGCACTAATGCTATACAGCAAAGAGTCCATAGTTATAATTGCTGATGTCTGTAGCTATATAATTCCAGAACAAAGAGAAAACACGGAGTTTGCTTTAGCAAATGAGTATTTTCGATGCAGTTATGGTGTTCTACAGCAAAGAGATAAGTAATTATTTTACTGGCGTTAACCAGTTGTACTTGTCTTCTGTTGTTCCATTAAACAAACCAAAGAATGCATCTTGAATTTGTTTAGTGATAGGTCCGCGTGTGCCTGAGCCTACAGGTATTCCATCTACGCTGCGTACTGGTGTTACTTCAGCAGCCGTTCCACACATTAATACTTCATCTGCTAGGTATAATGATTCACGTGGGATATTTTGTTCTTGTACTGTGTAACCCATATCTTTCAATAACTTGATGATAGTATCGCGGGTTAAACCTGGTAAAATTGCAGCTGTCATTGGCGTTGTTGTTATTACCCCGTTACGAATAATAAATAAGTTTTCACCAGCCCCTTCTGATACATAACCATTAACATCTAGTGCGATACCTTCACCGTAACCGTGACGGCGAGCTTCCATAGAAATGAGTTGTGATGATAAGTAATTACCACCTGCTTTCGCACCTGTTGGGATAGTGTTAGCAGCTAAACGATTCCAACTAGAAACGCCTGCATCAACCCCTTTCTCTAATGCTTCTTCACCTAAATATGTACCCCATTCCATTGCTGCAACCATAACATCAGTTTCTGTATTAAATGGAACCGCTAAACCTAAACCGATTTCGCCATAAAACGCCGCTGGGCGTAAATACGCAGACTTAAAACCGTTTTCTACCACTACATCTTTCTGCGCTTGGTTTAGTTGTTCATGCGTATACGGGATAGTCATACGGTAAATTTTTGCAGAATCAAATAAACGACTTGTGTGATCGTCTAAACGGAAAATACATGTACCTTTGTCTGGTGTGTCGTAAGCTCGTACACCTTCAAAGACTGAAGAACCATAATGAATCGCATGGCTAAGTACATGAACTTTTGCGTCTGCAAAAGGGATTAATTTACCGTTAAACCAAATTTTTTCTGCTGATGATGAAAGTGCCATTCTATATTTTCCTCTGCGAGCCTAACCAACGGCTTGTTGTTGGGCTGTGTTACTTATAAAGGGATTTATCATGTTAGAAAATCCCATTTCTAATAAAGTCGCCAATTTTGCCTTATCATCGGTCAAATAGCACTGTTGAACATCAATTATGGTTTCTAAACTTTTCTTTAGAGTTGTCAGCTTTGCTTGACCTTTTACCAAAAAGTTTACTTCTGTGTCACCATTTTCTAAATCGTTTGAACTCATGTTTAATACTTGAAAGCCACGGTATCTAACTGTTTGTAATAAACGTTCCAATAAAATCGGATTGGCCTTACAGATAAGAAAAAAGTGGGCTACTGGTGTTTCATTGTGATTATTTTTTGTCATTATTATCTCCTAACCCACATCTTTTATTGGTTGGTTCTCTACTGGTCCATTGCCTATCATATCTTGATTAGCAGCGCCTGGAGGAACTAAAGGCCATACATTATCTTGTGCATCAATTTTAACGTGCAAAATAAATGCCCCATCAAATTCAACAAACTCTTTTAGTGCTTGAGACACTTCACTTGGTTTAGTAATAGTCCGCCCCTGAATATCAAATGCGGATGCTAATTTTACAAAGTCAGGGTTATCCGATAAGTCAGTTTCACTTAAACGCTGATCAAAAAATAACTCTTGCCACTGCTTAACCATGCCAAGCTTGGCATTGTCGACTAATAATATTTTAACGCCTAAATTAAAACGCTTAATAGTGCCTAATTCTTGAATATTCATCATAATTGAACCATCACCACAAACCGCGATAACTTGGTCATTTGGTCGAGCCACTTTGGCACCAATCGCAACGGGTAAACCAAATCCCATTGTGCCTGCTCCACCTGAACTTAAATGGTTTTTAGTGCTATCAAATTTCATGTGTTGAGCCACCCACATTTGGTGTTGCCCTACATCACACGTGATCACGGTAGAGCGTGGCATTATATTAGATAATTCGTTTAGTAATGCCGGTGCATATATACCTTTGGCAGGACAATCATAATTCCATTGATGTATTTGCTTTAATTCCGCACATTCATCTCGCCATGCTTGCCATTGCTGTTTGTCACTTGCATCTATTACTGCAAACTGCTGTTCTATAGCAGGCAATGCCGTTTCCAACCCACAAGTAATAGCTAACTCAACTTGGCGCAGTTTATTCAATTCTGAATTATCTACATCTATATGCAGTACTTTTGCTTTGGCAGCAAAACTCGATAACTTTCCAGTTACACGGTCATCAAAACGAGCCCCTAATGCAATCAATAAATCACACTCTTGTACTGCTAAGTTGGCTGCTCCATTTCCATGCATTCCCAACATCCCCATAAAGTGAGGATAGCTAGATTTTATCGAACCTATACCTTTTAACGTAGTAACTGCGGGTAATTGTGTGTGTGATAACAAAGCATTTAATTGGTCACTAACCCCTGCTATATCAACACCACCACCAACATAAAATACAGGTTTCTTGGCTTTTAATATTAACGACTTAGCTGTGTCAAATTGATCTTCTGTCATCAATTGAGTAGATGATGTTGGCAAATTAACAGCAACCTGTTTGATAACTGTATTCATTTGAACATCTTTGGGTATGTCAATTAAAACTGGCCCTGGACGACCTTCATTGGCAATACGAAAGGCTTGATTAATTGTGTCTTCCAATTCCGACTGATCCATAACCTGAAAGCTATGTTTACAACTCGCTAACGACAAACCAAACACATCAACTTCTTGAAACGCATTAGTACCCATCAAAGGACGCGGAACTTGTCCTGTTATTGCAACTACTGGAACTGAGTCTAATTTAGCGTCGGCTAATGCCGTTATTAAATTGGTGGCACCTGGACCTGATGTTGCAATGCAAACACCAGTTTTTCCAGTTGAACGAGAAAAACCAACAGCTGCAAAGCCAGCGCCTTGTTCATGTCGACATAAATAGTGTTTGATAGGAACGTTACGTTCGTTACTGCGGAATAGGGCGTCATAGACTGGCATTATGGTTCCACCTGGATAGCCAAACACCTCTGTAACCCCTTGTTGATAAAGGGTATCTATAATTAAATCTGCGCCTATTTTCATCTTTGTTCCAACCGTTAGTTTTTGTACCAATTTGGTATTGTCTAACCCGGTTATAAGTTCAGGGCGTAGTAACAAAAAACCCCGAACTTGGTAGCCGGGGTTTTGAACATTTTGAATTTAGCTCAATAAAAACCCCGACGTGAAATAATCACGACGACGCTAATAATTAGAAGAGCTAGGTTTAAATTCATAATGCCAATATTTAGTAATTTGTTACTTCGTCATTCATTAAAATTGAACAATGAAGAAAGTGTGATTTATTAATACTTGTTGAGCCTTTTCAAGTCAACCAATTAGCTAAATAACACTTAGTCCATTTTGTTATATTAAAATTATTTTTAGCTATTAAACTGTTTGAATTTTTTTCATGTCCGTCATATAGCCACGTAATTCTTGTCCAGTCCATTCAACTGGGTGATTACGCAATGCGTCATTAATTTCCACTAATAGTTTGTTATCAACCGCGTTATCTTCAACTTCTATGCCTTTGCCCATGTATTCAGTAGTAATGCTTGGCATTACTTTTTCACGTAACAATGGAATTGCAGCGTTAGCAAATAAGTAGTTACCGTATTCTGCGGTATCTGAAATAACTACATTCATCTCGTATAAACGTTTACGAGCAATCGTGTTAGAAATTAACGGAGTCTCATGAAGAGATTCGTAATATGCCGACTCTGGTAAAATTCCAGACTCAACCATTACTTCAAACGCAAGCTCAACTCCCGCTCTGATACAAGCAACTAAGAAGATGCCTTTATCAAAGAACTCTTGTTCTGTGATTGTATTAGGAACCTGAGGCGACTGCTCAAACGCAGTTTGGCCCGTTTCTTCACGCCATCTTAATAAATTAGAGTCGTTATTATCCCAATCTGCCATCATAGTTTTAGAAAACTCACCGCTGATGATGTCATCTTGATGTTTTTCAAATAATGGACGCATTAACTCTTTTAATTCTTCAGAAAGACCAAAGGCTTTTATTTTAGCTTGGTTAGACAAGCGGTCTAACATGTGGCTAACACCACCAACTTTCATCGCTTCTGTGATTACTTCTAAACCGTATTGAATTAAGTTTGCTGCGTAACCCGCATCAATACCTTCTGCCACCATTTTTTCATAAGCAACAACAGCCGCAGCTTGTTGCATACCACATAAAATTGTTTGCTCACCCATAAGGTCAGATTTAACTTCCGCTACAAATGAAGATTCAAGAACACCGGCTCTATCGCCACCCGTTGCAGACGCTAATGCTTTTGCAATATCCCAACCTTTATCTTCTGGGTCGTTTGCTTCATGTACCGCGATGAGTGTTGGAACACCAAATCCACGTTTGTATTCTTCACGTACTTCAGTACCTGGGCACTTAGGCGCGCACATAACAACTGTGATGTCATCACGTATTTGCTTGCCTTCTTCCACGATATTAAAACCGTGTGAATAACCTAAAGTAGAACCTTTTTGCATTAATGGCATAACCGCATCAACTACTGCAGAATGCTGCTTATCTGGCGTTAAGTTATAAACTAAATCTGCGCTAGGAATTAACTCTTCATAAGTACCAACAACAAAACCATTTTCTGAAGCACGTACAAATGAGTCACGTTTTTCATCAATAGCAGCTTGGCGTAATGCGTAAGACACATCTAAGCCAGAATCACGCATGTTCAAACCTTGGTTTAAACCTTGAGCGCCACAACCAACAATGACAATTTTTTTACCTTTGAGGACATCACATCCAGCGTCAAACTCTTCGCGTTCCATAAAACGACAAACGCCTAATTGAGCTAGTTGCTCACGTAAAGGTAAAGTATTGAAATAATTAGCCATGGGTATTCCTTAATATTTGCAGTATTCGCAAGAGTTTTTCTGTTGAACTGACTATATGTGTTATCAATAATTGCGTAAATTGATATATACTCAATCTAGCATTGCGATTAATGAAATATGAAACTCAAATATAAGAGTTGAACTATCAAGCGTAAAAATAAAACTAGGAAACTCACTCGTTATGGACTTAAAAGAACTCAAAGCTTTTTTGCACTTATGCCAAAGTAAACATTTTGCCACCACGGCAGAAGCTATGTATTTAAGTCCATCAACATTAAGTCGGTTAGTTCAGCGCTTAGAGGTTGAGATTGGTGAACCTTTGTTTATCCGTGACAACAGAAAAGTAGAACTCACACAAGCTGGCGTAAAAACCCGTGAGTTTGCAGCGTCAACAATATCTGAGTGGCATTTATTACAACAAAACCTAAAACAAAAAAGTGAACAGTTAAGTGGTAATTTACGGATATTTTGTACCGTTACAGCCGCTTATGAGTTTTTACCGAATTTAATCGAAAAATTCTCTGCCCTACACCCATTAGTTGAATTAAAGATCATTACTGGCGATGCAGCTAAAGCACTCACGGCGGTTGATAATGACGAAGCAGACATTGCCATTGCTGCATTAAAAGATTCGCATTCGAGTAAATATTTTTTCCAATCGTTAGCCGAGGTTCAATTAAAAATAATTGGACCAAATGATAACAGTGAACTTTCTCTGTTATGTCAAAAGCAAGATATAAATTGGAATGCATTGCCTGTTGTAATGCCAGAGTCTGGGCCTATACGATATAAGTTTGAAAAGTGGTTAAAAGCCATGTCTATAAAGCCGAATATCTACGCTAGTGTTTCTGGGCATGAGGCATTGGTCAGTATGGCCGCACTAGGTTGCGGCATTACTATCGCGCCTAAATTAGTTATTGAAGCTAGCCCAGTTAAAAACAAAATATTTGAGTTAACACCCAATATAAACCCAGAGCCTTTTAACTTAGGTATTTGCTGTCAAAGCAGTAAAAAAACCAATCCTATTGTGTCAGCTTTTATCCTGTCGGCTAAATAGTTTTACTTTCATAGTTGTATTTTTAACGGGTTAAAAACGAGTTCCTTCTTTACAATTTTTTGACATAAAAAAGCAAAGCCTCATTCCATGATCTAGTATTACTGAGTAATAATTAATACTGGAATGGGATACCAATGGCGATATTTACACTTCCTGATTTTGAAATGGATATGTTAAATGAACTCATGGACGAGATTAATCAGCTCTATGAAGCAAGTGAAACTACGTTAATTAGTTTAGAGCGCACTCCCGACGACATTGAATTACAACGAGCATTATTCCGAGCTGTCCACACAATTAAAGGTGACTTAGGCTTAGTGATGTTCAGTCCTATTATTCCTCTTATTTCCCACGTTGAAGACTTATTAGATCACCTCAGAAAAGGCAAAGTATCTTACACCAGTATAATGAGTGACCTTGTCTTACTGAGCATGGATAAAGTTAAGTTATTTACTGAAACCGCAATTAACCATGGTGAAGCACAATACGATAACCTGCTATATAAACAGCTAGGTGAACAAATTAATAAAATCAATCAAGACAATGCGTGGGAGCATGAAAGTTTATTAGCCAGAGCGGTTCTTTTATTGGATCCAACCTTAAACGTAAACATCGACGCCGAGCAATCCCCAGAACTTTTCGAAGAGAGCAACTCATTTGATAGCGAATTAAAGGACGACTTAACTTTTTTTAGAGATGTTATGCAACCAATTGAAAAGCGATCGCATTATTGGGCTGGCAAAGGTGACCGTATAGCAAAAATGAGCTTATATATTAATGAAGTAGCAGGTAATCCAATACCAAAAGAACAATTAATTGCAGCCTGTTATGTGCATGACTTTGGTATGGCATTTGTGAACCACAACTTACTACACAAGGTTGATGATATTACTGAACAAGAAAAGATGGTTATTAAAGACCATGTTTATGGCAGTACCATGTTATTGAAAAACTTAACCCACTGGCAGCACGCACTTAAAATTGTCATGCAACACCATGAACGTTGTGATGGTTCAGGTTATCCGCTAGGGTTAAAAAGCAATGAGATTTGTGATGGTGCTAAATTATTGGCTATAGTAGATAGTTTTGAAGCGCTCACTCACGAAAGAGCCCAAAGCAACCATATCAAACGGCCTATTAGGCGTGCAGTGATACAGCTTAATGCAGAAGCTGAAGGCTTATTTTGCCCACAATGGATAACTCATTTTAATACAGCAATGATGAAATTGATTTCAAAATGTTAATCTCCATTATTAATGGCGTAGTGAGCTAGTCTACATAAAAGAGTCAGTAATTGTAGTGATCTATCGAGTTCAATTGAGTAGCTTTTGTTAATTTTATTAGAGTTGCTCTAACCCCAAAACGTTGTAATATGATTAATAAATTTAAAGAGCTATCAAAAAGAAGATGTCTTAGCAATAATATAGTTCGTCACGTTTAATAAATGTAAAAAAATAGTAGGAATTACCCCTATAAAAAATTTGATAAACTATAGTGTATTATCATCGTTGTGAAATATCGTGTAATAAATTAACTAGTTGTATGTAGTAGAATGTGCCAAATATTCAATACGATGTTAATAATACTAATTATTTAACACAAAATTATTAACAAGGAGTTCAAAATGAAAAAACGCATTGCCATTCTTACGGGCATACTATCCTTATCCACCCAAGCTGCTGACTCGGTATCTCAACCTTTAGGTGCATCGACTACATTAGGCTCAGCAACCAATGTTTGGTCTCTATCTTCAACTAACAACAACCCTGCCGCGGCTTATATGATGGTTGGCGAAGGTGATAAAACACGCTTTGGCATATTAACTAGTTTGTCATTGGGTTATGAATTAGGTGATGTGGATGAAATCCAAGACAAGATTGACGAATTAGACGAAAAGCTAGACTCAATTGAAGATAATCTAAGTGACGCACTTACATTACAAGACGACTTTAACGAGTTACTTGCAGAGCTTGGAGAGAATGCCACTTTAAAGCTAATGGGCGGCGGTAACATTCCACTTTTACCGTTTATATATAAAACGGACAATTACGGTGCCTTTACCTTTTCAGCTGACGTTTCAACTATGGGTTCATTCCGAGTACTCAGTGATAACGCTGAGTTAATACTCAACCCACTAACAGCAGAATTTCAATTAAACACCCTTACATCCCTATACATAAAAAACTATTTAGACGTTAAATTCTCACTTGGTTACAGTAACGCACTTTACTCAAGCGATGCTGGGACACTTTTAGCCGGTGCTCGTGCAAACTTTCACCAAATAACGCTAGGTAAAAGTGTTTTAGCACTTGCTGCGCTTGATGGAGATGAAGTTGACGACGCGGTTCAAGGCGACGTTGAAGACAATCAAAATACAACCTCTGCTGCAAGTTTTGACTTAGGGCTTATCTGGACTGCAAACCATTACCAAGTAGGTGTCACCGTTGATAATGTAAATGAGCCAACCTTTGATTATAAATCTATTGGCACAAGCTGTGATGACATTCCAAATGATGCAGAGAACGAAGTTTCAAAAATTAATTGTTTGGCCGCGTCTGAGTTTGCTAGCCAGGGCGTAATCAATAAAGACGAAATCCATACGTTGTCACAACAAGCCTCTGTAGAAGCTTCTTTGTTTAGTCAAAATAAAAGCTGGAATGTATCTGTAGCTTATGACGTTAATTCAGTAAATGATGCACTAGGTGATTTATATCAATGGAGCAGCGTATCCGCCCAAGTTCACCCAGATTGGTGGTTAACTTCGGGTTTACGCGTTGGTTATCGTAAAAATATGGTTGGGTCAGAATTAAGCTACGCAAGCTTAGGCGCAACGTTCTTAAAAGGAATAAACTTTGATGTTTCTTATGGGTTAGACAGTGTTGGTGATACCGATACACCTAGAAGTATGTATGTATCTCTTGGCATAGAAACCTCATTTTAATTAGGAGTTAGCAATGAACATTTTAAAAACATTATTAGCAAGCAGTATTGCTTTAGCGATACTAGGTACGGCAGGTTGTAGTGACGGTGAAGACCAAGACTCACAAGAAGAAAATGCGACTAGCTTCACTGGATTGGTGGTTGACGGGCGTGTTGCCCGCGGTTTTGTTTGGGTAGACATTAATAGTGATGGCGCAATAGACACTTTTGAACCATATGCGTATACCGATGCTACTGGTTATTACAGTTACAACCCAGAAACAAACACTAACTATTGTGAAGACACCAATCATCAATACTGCCTAAATACGGGTATGGTTGAAGGTGACTTCATCATTAGAATTACAGGTGGTGTGGACTTGTCTTCTGGTGAACCATTTACCGGTATTATGACGTTAAACTCCAACTTAGACGACGCAAAAGAGGTTGAGCAACAAGTATCAGAAATGAGTGACGGTGACACCAGTAAGCCTGACTTTATTCCTGTTGTTTCTCCTTTAACAACCCTTACCGAAAACTTAAGTGTGACGGAAAAAGTGGACTTGTTAACTAAGATAGGGGTCACTGGCGTAGACGAGTCAAACGTAGAAGAACTGTTAAGTACAGACTTCACCAATCTTTCATCTGAAGTTGATGCTGAAACGGGTGAGTTATCAGATCAAACATTAACCAATATGAACCTCTATAGTGCCGCTTTTGAATATCAGAAAACGGTTGAAGGAATGACAGCTCTAATAAATAGCAGTTATAAAAACAATGGTCTTGATTATGCTGAAGATACAGGAGGTCCTGCACTTTCGATTGTTGTAGCAAATGCATTGAATGAGAGTATTGCAGCCTCTTCTGAGTCAGAAGCAAGTACAGGTAGAGTTTCAACTCTTGATGTGCGTAACAGAATAACATCATCTATTGATTTCAGTGTGCTTGGTAATACAATAGGTCTTATGTCTCTTAATATTAATACTACCGTGCTTACACTCGCAGTGGAATCGTCATTAAGTGGACCAGTAGGGCTTAACGACCAAAGTGACCCTAGTATATTTAGTGCTCGCTTATCAGGTCTACAGACTTATTACGCTGCACTCGCAGCATTGTCTGATAATTTAACTTCAAATTCTGTCCTCTTCTCTTCTCTCGCTTACGGTACACTTAACAGCGTGGCAAGCCAGGTGCAAAGTGCTGAATTCCTTGCAGCAGCTGAAGCCGTTGCTCAGAATGGGAATACCCTTGATATCAAACAATTGGCAGACGATTTATCTGCTGGGGTAACAATAGCTGAGGCGATAGCTAACGCAACACTAGCCACTGCACCAGAAGCAGGAGAAGCTGGTATATGGGCACAACGTGTACTTTCTATGTCTGGTAAATCTGAAGATGGTGAGCGTGGTCGTGTCATGTTCTTCTTTGGTGGTGAACAAGAAAGCAGCACTGAAGGTGATGTGTCTATTTGTTATGCTTACAACGCCAACGATAACGATGATGACATAACTGCTGTTTTATTAACCGGTACATGGCAAGAGCTTGGCTCTCGTGGTGTAATACAAATTAATAACGGCTTAGTAAGTTTTACGGTTAAAGCACTTAAGCAGGCACCAATACCTGAAACAGAATATAGTTCATATTTAGGTCTGGGAGATACATCAGTATCACCTGATTCAACGACTAATTATGGCCACTTACGTTTTGTAAATGACGGCAGCCAAGAAGTTTGGTTCTCTGACATCGCGGTAGAAGATACAACAGATACTAGAGACTTTGGTCTTCTTGAGTCAGTTAGTATTCCCACAACTCAGGCTCAGTGTGAAAGCTTTACCGTTGGTGGTGTTGAAAATGCACTAAGTAAAAACTTAGGTTTTTAATCTAACCGCTTCAAAACGATATATAAATCAAGGGCTGCCATCAAGGTGGCCTTTTTATTAAGGGAATATAATATGTTCAAAAAGTTATTATTGCTCAGACTAATGTTGCTAAAACTATTATTAATAAGTGCAAGCCTAACTTCATTTTTATCTCACGCTGATATAAATAATCAAGCTTACTCGTATATTGGCTTTGGTATTGGTCAGTTGTCTTATAAAGAAAGTGGTACTTTATCAAGCGGATTAAAATTTGAAACTACCCCAACAACCACTAATATATTCAATAACTCAGGTGGTTATACTCCAATTAATAAACGTGCTGGTTTTTATATTAATACTGTTAATACATTATCATCTTCTATAGCAGATGAAAGTTGGAAAGCTACCGGCTCAGTGACCAACGGAAATATAACGAATAGCGTTGATGGTATTTACCAAACAAATTCTGCATCTTCGAGCCATAATGAATTAGATATTTTACTAGGTTATCTTCTGGCTCCTGGTCACCAAGTTGTATTGGGTGGCAGTTACACTCGCACATTAATGGACAGAAATAGTTTTGACAGCGGTAGTTCAAAAGACGCGTTTAATAATGCTCATCTCACTCCCGCTATTGGTAATACAGATGTACTTGGTAGTGGCGCTGTAGATATCAATGAAAATGGCACTCTAGAACTTGATGAATTAGTAGCTACGTATGGTGTAAATCCAAAAGAAACCATCGTTAATTTTACCGAAACCTTTACTTCAATAGTTGTACAAGTCGGTTACATATATGACTCTAGATTTGCATCAAAGCAATTAGGCTTACGCTGGATGGGTGGTGTAATAATTGGCTTACCCGCTTATTATGATGTAGTGAATACGTCGAGCCCAACATTATCATTTACAGATAACTTTTCAGGTTACAACATTAAATCTTATATAGGCGCAGGATGGCGCTTTAACAAAAGCTTTGGTGTTATTGCTAAAATGGATTACTTTTTCAGATATAGAAATGAAGTATCAATCGGACTGGGTTTTAGTGAAGAGTTGCAACGAAATCGCTCTGCTATTATTCCAGAAAACGAAGTGCAATACTGGAATGCAAGTTTCACTGCATTTTGGAATTTTAACTAAAGATTACTATACATTGTTTTAGAGCTATTTTAATAATGTAGTTTGAATAAAACGGGGCATAAGTTAATGCCCCATTTTTATATCTAATCAACAGATTATTAAGGTTTATTTTAACTCAAACTCACTCGGCAATATTTTTGGCAAGCCATTAGGCCCAGTAAAATGTAGAGTTCCTACTGCAACTAATACTTTCTGCTGTTTTAACATAGGCACTAATTGCTCTACCCATTTTTTATTACGGCTGCTCAATAAAACTTTCTCTGCAGCTATATCAAACTTACTTGCACTTAATGTGTCTGTATATATTTTCTCAAACACAGCCATATCACCTTTATGCCAAGCAGATACCATCATTTGTGGTAAGTCAGCAAATTCCGTTATTTCTTTTAAGGTGTCTAAGATCAAATCATCGTTTGTGATGTCAGGATTTTGTTCCATTATCACATTAAAAAAGTTAATTTGCTGTGCAAAGCTTTCTAGTCCTACAACCTTTTTACCTTGTTGTAATGCATAAGCCTGTACTTGTTTATCAACGCCATTTTCGGCATTTAATCCTGATTTAGCATAAGATATTTGCACCATAGTCAAGGCAACCATCCAAGGTTTGAAAGACATAAACTGTTCTATGCTCATTCCGTTTTCAGTGAAAAACTGCGCGGTTTGTTTGTATACAGACTCAGATAATTTTTGCTTTAACGTTGTGCCGGTCGGCAATAAAGCATATTTAAGTAATAGCTCTTGTTGCTTTTCTGGAGTTGCTAAGGACATATCGGTTTCAATGATCACAACGTCTACGCTGTTTATTGCATCTTTTATGCTCTGAGGCAGTGTTGATAAACGTTCATCACCTAGATGAATAGTACCTAATAAAAAGTCATCACCGCCTGAATTTTTATTACTCCATAATGGCTCCGCGTTAACTACTGACGACACACTTAATAACATGCCAGTTAATAACAGTACTAATGTACTGAATATTTTTGTATTCGTTTTCTTGTTAGTGTTTTTTTGAGCGTTTTTCATAGCATCCCTTTTATATAAACTAATAATTTAGCAACGGCCTAATGCCTGTTTAAAGTCAGTTATTAGGTCCTCAACATCTTCAATCCCCACGGACATGCGGATCATGTTTTCACTTATGCCTGCTTTTTGACGATTTTCCAAGCCCATTTCAAAAAATATGGTCGATGCAACAGGTAAAGCTAAAGTGCGGTTGTCACCCAAATGAGTCGCACATATAACCAAATTTAACTCTGTTAATAAAGCTACAGGATCAATTCCGTCAACTGCATCAAAACTAATAATTGCACCAAATTGCTTAAAATATTGCTTGGCTTGTTGATGTTGTGGATGGTTAGCTAACCCTGGGTAATAAACCTTGGCTATTTTGTCGTGACCATCCAAGAACCTAGCTAACGCCAACGCATTATCACATGCTCGGTCCATTCTTAATGCTAACGTTTCTGCGCCAACCGCAATCATTTGAGCCGAGTCTGATGATAAACACCCACCTAAATCACGTAAGCCTTTCTTTTTTATTTGCGTTAATGCCTGGGCTTGTGATGGTAATGTTTTAAAACTGTCTAAAATATTACTGTATTGAGTCCAGTCGTAATTGCCTGTGTCTATTACTGCACCTGCAGTGACAGTACCGTGACCACCAACATACTTAGTTAACGAGCTAGTAATTAAACTTGCACCTACCTCTTTTGCGTTAAATATATAACTTGGTGTCATTGTGTTATCAATGATGTAAACCAAATTATGCTTATCACATAATTGACCTATGCCTTGTAAATCCGCGACTTGAGTAACGGGATTGGCAATAGTTTCAGTAAATACCATTTTAGTATTTGGCTTAATAGCCTGTTGCACTAGCTCAATATTAGTCGCATCAACTTGTGTAACTTCAACACCAAAACGTTGTAGCGTGCCTAATACACTAGGCGTATTACCAAACAAAAATTGACTAGCGATAATATGATCACCGGCATTTAATAAGGTAAAAAAAGTAGTAGAGATTGCTGCCATACCAGATGAAAAAACCAAACAACCAACACCTCCTTCCATGTCATTAACCATAGATTGTAATGCATCTGTGGTTGGTGTTGATTGACGAGCATAAGCATGACCAGCTTGTTTACCTTGAAATATATCCACTAAATCCTGAGGATTGTCATAACCAAATAAGACAGAGTTAACAATTGGGTAATGCACCGCACCGCTGTCTGGATTAAGTTTTCTGTCTGCATGAACAACAGAAGTGGTAAATTGAGTTTTACTCATTGATGATCACCTTATTCACAATTTGTAATTGGTTACTGTTTAAATCTTTTAATTAACGCATCTGCAACTAATGGCGGCACAAACGAAGACACGTCGCCATAATGCGCTGCAACATCTCGTACTATGGTAGAAGATATATGAGCATTCTCATGACTTGGTGTTAATAAAACACTCTCTAATTCTGAATATAATGTTCTATTTACACTGGCTAATTGATATTCATATTCAAAGTCGGCAACAGCACGTACGCCTCTTATTAATACTTTCGCATCTTTTTGTTTTGCATAATCAGCAAGTAAACCCGTAAACCCTTCAACTGTTACATTAGGTACATCAATTAATGACGCTTTAGCCATCTCAACTCTTTGTTCAAGAGTAAACAAAGGTTTTTTTCGTGAGCTAGTCGCGATTGCCACTACTACATGTTCAAACAATTTAGCTGAACGTCTGACTAAATCTATGTGGCCATTTGTGATCGGATCGAACGTGCCAGGATAAATCGCTTTTACCATTTTATTTTGCTCTTTATGTTATTTAATCTGAATTAAAACTAATCACCAATGACTAAATTTGGCAATAACCTTAAGGAAGTGAACCATAACATGCATAGTCTAAATTGTGATATGGAATTACACAATCTGCATATTAGGTGTAAAAAAGTAAAATTTAAATCGATATACATTACCACACGCACGCCTTGATACCTTATAGCCCTTAAACCTTTTGCTTTATACTTTGTTCTTATTGGTACAATTTACAATGTGCTTTATTCAATACAAACTATCAGTGTTTTATAAAAAGAATATATATAGAGCTATTGATCTAAATTAACTAAACATAGACAATGAGTATTAGCTTAAAATAAACGCTTTAGTGACAATCTAGTATTGGGTCAATGCAGTATCACTAAATGGAACTTGATGATCAAGTGTATGCTGTACTAGTAACTGAGTTAAAAAATGAAAACTAAAGACAGAATTATAGAAGCAAGCATTGAGCTATTTAATAGCCAAGGTGAACGTAATGTCACCACTAACCATATTGCTTCCCACTTAAATATCAGCCCTGGTAATCTGTATTACCACTTTCGTAATAAAGAAGAGATCATACGTCACATATTCACGAAATATGCTGATCACATGGCGGTTTCTTTTGAACCAGTAAAGCCAAGCCAAGATCCTGTTAAAATTTTAACTAACTATCTTGATGCCGTATTTAGTGCGTTATATCACTTTAATTTTTTATACGATAACCTACCGGTTATTATGGCACGTGACCCAGAACTGAGAACTCAATATGGGATTATTCATAATAAAATGATGGAAAAAATTCATCATTTAATAGTGAGTTTACAAGTCGCCAACGTGATTAATATGGAAAAAGATGATATTGATGACTTAGCTAATATCATTAAACAACAAGTGACATTCTGGATCAGCTATTGTAAAACCAGTTCAGAAGATGCAAATATTACAGACGAACTAATTTACAACGGCCTACTCAAAGTTATTTTGTTATTTAAGCCTTATGTTACACCTGAATTCAAAGACGCTATTAATGATATATCAACCCAATACCGTGCCTTAGCTTTAGGTAAAGTTGTTGATAAATAGGAGTTTCCATGTTTGATTTAAAACAATGCTACGCAGATAACCTTAAACAACATTTAGAATTATTTAATGCAATGGAAAAGTACCTTCCCGTTGCAGAAACCTTAGCTACTGAGTGCTTCGATGCACTAGAAAAAGGCGGTAAAATCGTATTTTTTGGTAATGGTGGCAGTGCAGCTGACAGCCAACACTTAGCGGCAGAATTTGTTGTTCGTTTCAAAAAAGAACGCCGTGCATTAGCATCTATGGCACTAACTACAGACACATCAATATTAACAGCTCACGCGAATGACTATCATTTTGACACCGTGTTTGCTCGTCAAGTTGAAGCTTTAGTAAAACCACAAGACGTAGTGATTGGATTAACCACATCGGGTACTAGTGCCAATATTAACTTAGCCCTTGAAGCCGCTAATGAAATTGGTGCTTACACGGTTGCTTTAACAGGCCGTGACGGCGGTAAAGTTAAAGATATCGCTAAGTTACCTATTATTATAGAAAACAACATTACAGCCCGTATTCAAGAAGCTCATATGTTTATTGGTCATTGGTTATGTGAAGCCATTGACGAACTGGTAACCCAATAATTGAATCCAATTTTTAGCCTTATATCCGGTTTAGTATTATGAAGATCCCTCAGCGTCTACAGCCTTTAGTAGAAGATGGTTTGGTTGATGAAGTTATCAGCCAATTAATGAGCGGCAAAGAAGCTACTGTTTACATGGTAAGCACTGGCGATCATATTCAATGTGCCAAAGTCTACAAAGAAGCCAACAAACGTAGCTTCAAAAAAGCAGCTCAATACCAAGAGGGGCGCAAAGGCAGAAATAGCCGTCGTTCCAGAGCAATGGAGAAAGGCTCTAAATTTGGCCGCAGCCAACAAGAAGAGTCTTGGCATAACGCCGAAGTTGATGCCTTATTCAAACTTGCTGACGCAGGCGTGCGAGTGCCAAAACCTTACGGTTGTTACGACGGCGTATTGCTAATGGAACTGGTTGTTGATGCTGATGGCGACGTTGCACCAAGATTAAACGATATCACTATGTCGGCAGAAGAAGCTGTAAAACAACACACAGAATTAATGATACACGTACAACGTATGTTGTGTGCCGGCATTGTGCATGGTGATTTGTCAGAGTTTAATATTTTGGTTGATGCCCATGGTCCTGTGATAATAGATTTACCACAAGCAGTTGATGCAGCAGCTAATAACAACGCTAAAAAAATGCTTATCCGTGACGTACAAAACGTAACAAATTATTATGCCCAGTACGAGCCAAGTTTAGCTAAAACACGTTTTGCTTTAGAAATGTGGGCTTTATATGAAGCTGGTGAGTTATTACCTACCACGCCATTAACCGGTGAATATACTGACGACTCTGGCAAGGCCGACGTAGATTCTGTTTTACAAGAAATCTCAGCCGCGTTTGAAGAAGAGCAAGAGCGTTTAGATCGTATCTCCTCAGCAGACGCGCCAGAAGAATAAACCGCATTCATACCGCCTTAATCATTAAAACCACATGCCTAGCTTGTGGTTTTTCGTTCGCAAGGTGTTCGACAATTAATAATTGATGTATGCTTACCCCATCTAGCTTTTAGTGAATTTTCTTATGTTTGACTTGTCTATTTTTAACCACCTTTGTAATGTCAAAATTTTAGTTGTTGGCGACGTAATGTTGGACCGATACTGGACTGGTGACTCTAAACGTATTTCTCCGGAAGCCCCAGTTCCTGTTGTTAAAATTAGTAGCCTAGACGATAAAGTCGGTGGTGCGGCTAACGTAGCCTTAAATATTGCTCGTTTAGACGGACAAGTTACCTTATTAGGTATTATTGGTGATGACGAAAATGGCGACCGTTTAGAACAATTATTAACGGACGAAAACATTAACTCCGCCTTAATTCGCCAAAGCGAACAACCTACCATCACCAAATTACGAGTGATAAGCCGCCAACAGCAAGTTGTGCGCTTAGATTTTGAAGAGCAATTTGCCATTGAACATGCAAAATCTCTACAAAAGAAATTTGAACAAGAATTAAATAACTTTGATTTCATCTTATTTTCTGATTATGCCAAAGGCTCATTAGCTTGTATTAAAGAGATGATCGCGACAGCTAGAGCCGCAGGTAAAACCGTATTAATCGACCCTAAATCAAAGGACTTATCTGACTACGCTGGCGCAAATGTTATAACACCAAACAAAGATGAATTTATTGCAGCAGGAGGTCAAGTTCATAGTGAAGACGCTATATGGCAGTCAGCACAAGATGTAATGACTAACTGCAACATTGAATCTATTTTGTTAACTCGAAGTGAACAAGGCATGTCAGCCATCACTCGTACTAAAAAAGTAGATATGCCAGCACAAGTGCTTGAAGTATCTGATGTGACAGGTGCAGGTGATACGGTTATTGCTACTCTGGCTATGATGATGGTAGCAGGTTTAGAGCTTTCTGACGCCGCTAAAATCGCGAATTTAGCCGCAGGCATTGTGGATGCCAAACTAGGTGCAGCCACGGTTTCACCAGAAGAGTTATACAGTGTTGTTAACAAAAACATGTTTGCATCCAAACAAGCGCACTACCAAACCCCATTTGATGAAGTGTTAAAACACATTGAATTTGCTCGCCAAAGTGGTGAAAAAATTGTCTTCACCAATGGTTGTTTCTACATTATACATGCAGGCCATGTACATTATTTAGAACAAGCAAAAGCCTTAGGTGAGCGCTTGGTTGTTGGATTAAATAACGATGACTCTATAACTCGCTTAAAAGGCCCAGCACGACC
>JAWUWS010000124.1:0-31413 GCA_034111705.1 Psychrosphaera sp. | reverse complement strand
GCCAAAGCGTTGATACGGGAAGGCATCAAAACGTAAACGCGTGTTATTACCTTCTTCTATAAATCCAGCTGAACGAGTGGGAAGTAATAGCTCAGCTATTAATTCTGAGTCTTCTGGCAGAATATGTAATATGGATTTGGCTTGAGTTAAGTTTTCACCTTCAAAAACTTGAATGCCTGAGACGACTCCACTTTGACTGGCGGTAATCGTATATTTATGGCCGTTAGTGATTTGGGCTATTTGGCTGGAAAATTCACTTTGTTGGCGTTTAAGATTATTGATTTTAAGAGCATATTGCTGAGGGGCATTTTTAATATTAAAGGTAACTTGGCTAAGTTCGTTTTGTTGTTGTATCAACAAACGATTGATATTTTGTTTCTCTTGTTTTGCAGCTAATAACTCTTGTTCTTGTGTATCTTTTTCAAATTTAGACAAATGACCATTTTTACTTAAGGTATTTAAATGCTCTTGTTGTGCTAACAACAAGGTTAACTTTTCATCTGCCAAAGTTAGTTGATTTGTTAATGCGCCTTGTTCATTTTTTAACGCTGAATAGCGTTGTTTTAAATGGTTAACTTCTTGTTGTTGGAGTGTGTTGTGTTGGCTTATTTCATCAACAAGCATTAACTTTTGACGTTCAACTTGCTCAATTAGTTGGTCACTTAAATCAATACCTGTGGCATTTTTCTTTTGGATAATAATACTAACAAGCGGCTGGCCTTTTATAACCTTATCGCCCTCTTTCACCCAAAGCTTATCTACCACACCACCTTGTGTAGCGATGCTTTTAACCACACCTTTGCTTGGGACTAAAAAACCACGAACGGTTTCTTTACGGGAATATTCTGCGGTGAAAATAAATAACACAATTGCAGCAGCAATCGCGACTAGCGTGGCTACTGTTAGCTTAATTGATAATGGCTGTGCCAGAATAATCGCGCCAGTTAGACGTTCACTTTGTTGGGCTACAGCTTCCTTTCTGAATAGCGACATAACAAATTCCGATTAAAGGAACATTAGATATTTTTAAATATAATCCAGATTTATGTAAAAACAAGGAAGGTAATAAAGAATTTTATAAACGTATGGAATAGCTAGAAAAATAATGAAAATATTTTAAATATGCTTTTATTAGCACTAATTTTATACATGAAAACCGAGTCTACAAAGGACAAGAAATCCGTACTTGAATGCTTAAGATTAAAATAATGATTTATCTGCACATACAAATCTAATACTCTGGTAAATTTACATAGTCATTACAACTTGGAGGTAAATATGAATTTAGAAATGGACTGGACAGAAGAAGTAGAGTGTCAATTATCTACAACAAAGGGCTCTGAATCACCAAAGGAAATATTGCCGCCTGACATGCTCGACCGAGCTAAATATGCCGAATACCTCACCACTTATTTAAAACAATATAAAAATGAATCTTATGTATTTAACATAAACAGTAATTGGGGCGCTGGCAAAACCTACTTTATAAAACGTTGGGCTGGCTCTTTAAGTCAACATCATCCTGTTGTGTACTTTAATAGTTGGAAATTTGATCACAACAACGAACCGTTAATTCTTATTTTAAGTGAAATTATTCAACAACTCACAAGCTTAATTGATGACACTAAACACCAAGAAAAAAAAGCAAAGTTAACAAAAGCAGTAACAAAAACAATTAAACATATTGCACCAACGCTTGCTAAAGGGATCTTTAAAAAATTGAGCGGTGTTAACTTGAGTGATTTAACAGATGATCCTGATGGAGATGATGATAAAATAAAAATAGGAGCTGACTTAGTATCTGTTAGTACTCAAGCAATCCTTAACCTTCATACACAACAACAAGCCAGTATTGATGAGCTAAAACAGCAAATACAAGAAATACTCTCAGAAGTATTAGTTAATGATAATACGGATGGAAAAGAGCGTTGCTCTCCAATGTATGTATTTGTTGATGAATTAGACAGATGCAGACCAACATTTGCCATTGAAGTATTGGAAGTGATTAAACATATTTTTGATATCCCAAGAATCATCTTCGTCATCGCTACAGACACTGAACAATTACAACAATCAATTAAAGCCGTATATGGCCATGACTTTGACGCAGAAAAATACCTGATGCGCTTTTTCAATCGCAGTTTTGCGTTACCAGTACCTAAATTAAAAGACTACTTAAATAAATTGCCATCAGTAAACATACTAAAAGAGCGTTTAGTTAAAACCAGTGAATTTGACATCTTTGATATAGATGATGAATCAGCGGTAGATTTAATTTGTATGGTGTTTGAAGGTTTTAATCTGGATTTAAGATCCGTTAACCAAATAGTAGAAAGAGTTGGCAGTATATTAACAAACCATGAAGACGAGCTAGGCGTACTAATTTTAATAACTCTTGAATCTTTAAGGGTGAAACGTAAAAGTGCTTATGATGATTTATGGAGTGGTCAAATATCAGTAAGTGGAAAAGATGATTATAAATTAGCAACATATTTACAAAAGCTTAGTTTAATTAAAGTTTTAAATGTAGAACTAGATATTAGTATCCAATTTAATAACTCTGATGGAATCAGGAGTCTCAAAGCTACTCATGAAACAAAATTTACTGCCACTTCCATTTTGACAACTTTAAGTCAAAGAATTAAGAGTACTACTATATCCAAAGAATATGAAAATACATATGAGTGTTACTTTAATAAAACAATAGATCTTAATGATGGGGAAAACATACTACGTTTCAAAGATTACGTTGAGCTTGCTGCAAACCTTTCTTAAAGAGTAAAACTAACAACTGAGGTTAGTTCCTCGACCTGGAAAAATTTGTCTGGAACAAATTTTAACAGCCGCTTGCTGGCCGCTTGCGGTTGATGTTGTTCCACTTGTTTATTTAAACAATCAGCAAGCCAAAACATGTTTTATGTTTAACATAGATAATGGTGGAAATAGTCAGTATCAATATTCGATTAACTTTTTGAACATGTTTTATCATGTCTTCGATAGGTTTAAAAATCGTTTATGCTTTGCTAAATTGATTTGACGTAGAAGAACTATGTCTACAACAATTTATCTCGCCTAAACAATTTTTAATTCCTACTGAATGCGCAAATAAGCAAGCGTAACAACATGTACATGGACGTATTTCATAATCTAACCGAGCGCAGCGAGCGTTCGATGTGTCGATAATTTAAATGGTGCCTCGACCCGGAATCGAACCAGGGACACGAGGATTTTCAATCCCCCGAAAGGAGTATCATCTAGTTACAACCTTTTGCTTTTTGTTGCATTTAACAACTTTTAAATAAACTTTACTAGTGATAGGCACTTCTAATTTGACACAATGCTATCAGGTAATTTCTAAGTCTTAATTAAAATAATCACCTTTGCTTATATTAGACTGCATTAAAAAATGAAAAAAAATATCTCGGTTCAATCCACTCATTACTATAATAATGCTGCAGTGATTTTTCCGACACTACCTGCAACGATCAAAAACATCAGTAGGACACCTGTCTTTTGAATGAATGGAATAGGAAATTTATTTGTATATAGAAGAGAGTTTTAGTGATTTTGACTAGAACATTAACCGAGGGTTTGATTTTAAAGCTGAAGAGATGTGTTGATTAATGGGACTGAATCCTCGACAACTGGAATCACAATCCGGTATTCTCGTAAATCGTAGTTTATCCCCCTTTAACTGTAGTATTACCGAAATTCTGTGTATTACGACTGATTTAACTAGATTTAAATGTGAAACTATTCTACAACTATCTAATTCAGTACATTTTAGATATCGAATTTATCTTTTTTAAACTATCGACATAGCTCTAAATTAAGGGAAAAAGCTGATAATATATCGTCATCCTTTAGTAATATGTCTGACGCCTCTTCTACCATTTTATCTATTAAAATATCATAGCGCATATCACCTTTAATTAATTCAATAAAATCTTCAGTGTAATGACCATTTTCTAAATAATCTTTAGGGGGATCGAGTAATTTATCTTTTAATACTTCCAATTTTAAAGGGGAGGAGATGCAATGAAGTTTGAATAGCAATTCAATAGCTTCAACCTCCTGAGAATCAAAGTCACTTTCAATCAGATATCTGATATATTCACTAAAGTAGGTTTTAACGCTAATAGTGTCATCTTGGGTTTCCCCTGCTAGCTCGTAGAATTCAGCAGCCCAGCCATTAGAATACCCTGCTACTATGGTGTTTCGAACACGTAGACATATATTTTCAAGTCCCAAATATAAGCCATCTTCAATTATAATATCACTCACCTGCGCCTCTCTTCTTCTGTTACACACCTAAATATTCTTTCAAAGCATTAATACGTCTTACACGTGCACCTTTATCGCGTGTAGAGGATGCCATACTTTTCTTATATGCGACAAAGTGGTCATTAGATTCAGGCTCTGTTCGTAAACCATGATAAAAATCATCTAAGTTACCTGATATATCTTCGGCCGAAATAGCATTATCGCAGCAGTACTTACTCAAACCCCATAAAGCATATAAATGCGATACACCATTAACTTTTCGTTCTATATATTTAACATCGAGGGCGCACATAAAATCAGTTACTTGTAGGAATTTTTTAGTTATGTCCTCCCAATTTGTATCGTCATCTTTATATTTTTTGTAAAGCTTATCGAGCTCTTTTTGGTCAGCTTTTAGTGGGGAATCTTCTAGTAAAAAAAATAAAATTTCAGATATAAATTCTCTGTCCTCCATACGCTTAACGTCAACATGTTCTAATCTTGTAGCCCAGAATGGTGTTTTAGCCAAAGCCTCCACATGGTTTAGCAGCTCTGTACCATAATAACCCGCTCGCCTTAATTCTTGGCCTTCTAATGGTTCTCCATTACGATTAAGGCGGTCGAATATTGCATCAATTGTACTTTTATCAGAGGTATCAATATATTCAATCGGTATTGAATATCGCCAAAAAGCTCTTCGTACTTCAATAAATTTACTAGCTTCTAAGTCTGAAAACTCTAAGCCTGCAAGCTCTTCGTTAAAGAGTGGGGAATCTTCACCACCAGATGATGAATTAATTTCGCCTTTGATGAAGTCAATTATAGATGTTAATCGTTGTTTACCATCAATAACAGCATATGATGTTTTACCCGTATCATCGTCAATAATCTGATGCAAAAAGATAGGGGGAATAGGGATGTTTTTTAAAATACTATCAATTAGGAATGCTTGTTTTTCTTCAGACCATACACTATCCCTTTGATATCCCGGTGCAAAGTCATATTTCCCTAGTTGATAGTTTTCCCAAAAATTAGCAAGGGAAATAGTATTTGATTCTCTCTTGAAAAGAGCCATTAAGTTAACCTCTTACTTAGCACATTACTATTATTGTGATAAACGTAATTCTTAAATAGACTTGTTAAAACAGCGTCCATTGATTGATTTGGATACGGATTAAACATGAAAACATTAACATCAGGGGAACAGTTAGTTATTAATTCATCAATTTCAGATCTATCTACGTGCCAGTATGATATACCACAAATCATCAGTTCATCATCCTGATTAAGTTGCTTTGCAACACCGCCCGCGGTTGTTCGAATCTGACCTGACCATGACTGCTTCATCCTCTCAGTATCACCTGCAGGTGGAATTAATGCATTTATTAAGCACTTACTAAGCGGAATATTATAATCTACATTAAAATTATCTGTAATAGCATCACCTGCTATAGGTTTATCATATCTAATTTCATAATCAGCAGGCGATTGATTTTCGTGGTAAAAGCTTATAGAACCATGTGGTTTAACTATTGTTATCTTAGGGTTATTTCCTACACTACCACCGTCTATCTGTGAAAGCTTAAATGGTATATTATTTTCCATTAGTAAGCGTTCTAACCAAATGTCGTAGTTATAAGTGATAATAGATATCGATTCGTATTCCTCAGATTCATTAGCTCGTTGTAAAAATTTAAACCATTCCCAATCGGTTAATCTATCACTCAACGTATTATCTGGCACTAAATAGTTATAGTGAGTAAATAATGTTCTAAGGTAACTCGTCAATTCATGGTATGCGTCAATATAAATATCATTAGATTTATCGCTACCATCATGAACTCTCGGCTTGTTATTTAAAACTCGAACATTAACGCATGTAATAATATCTTCCAATAAGGCCATGACGTCGTCTTTATTGGCATTAGGCCTTACTCCCAAGTTCCATAAATTAGGACAATGTTTATAAGATAGAAAACCAGCCTCACCTGTTTCAGGCCAAGGTAACTCAGCACCTTTACTAAACAGATTTAATACATCAATATCCGCAGTTAATTTCGCATTATTTATTAGATCAATCGTGAAACCATTGCCCAAAACCAAGCACAACTTCTTACTCATTCTATGCCCCTTCCTGCTCGATTGAAGGGAATAATAATTGTCTCATGTCTTCGATTGCGCTTTCTAAGTTATCTCTATTCGATAATTCAAAACATTCATCTACAGCACGCTCAGGTTCTGATAATATTGTTGTAATCGAATGGGTCGCTACGGTTTTTAATGCGCGGCGGTCTTTATCATTAAGCTTTAACGAGGCACCAAAGTATTTAATCGATCTGGGGCGGTCAATCCATAATCTGGTTTGAAGATGAACATACATCGCTTTTGTTAAGCTGCCTTCATGTACAATTTGTAGTCTACGATCAGGGCGAAGAGATGTTTTTGTTGCCATATAACCGATGATGTCGTTAAAACTACAGGTGCCAACAAAACGTCTAAATAAGTTATCAATAAATTCGATAGCTTCTTCATCAACAACTTTAATTGGGTTGCGTTCAACTTGCTCAGGCAACTGAGTTGTATCAAAAATAACAAAGTCTGGATTTGAAGTTATCAGCTCAATATCAAGTGACGCTTTTAACTTTTTTCTCAAGTCGAAGATGTATCTACTAACATTATCTTGGTATAACGTAGCACAATCAAAGCGCATGATATTAGGTAAGGGAAGCATTAATAAGTTATGTTTTTCGGTACACCAATGATTGTAAATATCAATAGCAACCATCCACTCAAACCATGCCCCACGGCAATTTGAAATTGCACCAGCAGTTACCCTAGAATCTTCTGTTTGAACTAACTTTTGAATATAATTAAGGTGGGCATCGTAATCCCACTCATCAGTAGGGATCTTTCCATAAATTGCTGCGATAAAAGCAGCTTTGGTATCTACAACCGCTTTTCCATTGCGATCATTCTTCACTAAACGTGGCATTAAGCTTTACTCCATAATAGATTGAAAAGCTTAGTAATGGTTAATCGCCGTAAAGTCGGCATGCACTACTAAGACTAATCAGGAGTATGCTGTTAGCTTATTCTGTTGTCTAGTTAATTTTTGTCTAAGTTATCAACAATATTCAGTTAAAAATTCTTCAACTGTTTCAGCTAAACCTTTAGCCGCAATAAAAGGAACACCATTGCCTATCGTTTTAAACATATTGCTCAATGTCATGCTCGCAGGGAAATGAAACTCAGGAGGCAGTGATTGAATAGCTAAAGCTTCTGCGGCACTAATTCGTCTAGCTTTATATGGGTGAAGATGTACTTCATTATTACCATAAGCTGCAGTTGGCGAGTAACGCCACCTATGTAATCGTTTGAATGATTTTTTAGAATCATCACCTTCTTTAATCACCGTGAATTTATCTGATTTTGGTTGGAAATGGTGCTTCGCATTAGGGTGATTTAACACGTCGTTTTTATCAAACCAATACTGTATCGTTAATGGTTTTAACTCATCATCAATATAATCATCGTAATTAGTCACAACTAATTCTTTAAATGGGCTAGTATCTGGCCATCTACTTTTATCCAAAATTGACTCCAGATTAACCGTAATATTTTTTTCCCAATTGAATTTTAGGGCTAAATCGTCATTGGTCTTAATTTCCTTTGGTAGATGACCTCGCTTAATACCAAAGAGGAATATTCTATCCCTATCTTGAGGAACACCAAACTCAAGGCTATTGGTAAGTCTATCTGTCAAAATATAATCATCACTGACAAAAGCCTTCATACTGTCATAAAATTCACGGTGTCGTTTTGTTCTCCATAAACCTTTTACGTTTTCAAATATAAAGTAATCAGGCTTATCTTTCTTGATTAACTCGAAATATGTTCGAGTAAGTTTACCGTTTTCACCTTCACTACCTTTGTTTTTACCGCCAACTGAAAAGTCAGGGCAAGGTGGTCCACCTATGAAGCCAACCAAACGACCTCTCGATTTAACATCAGTAACAAGCGAGCTAAATAACTCACCTTCTTCGCCCTTTAAGAATTCTTCAATACTGTTAGAGCTATAACCACACATAGGTTCATCGTGCTTCATACACGCACGGGTGTATTTATATGCATCGAGGAAAGGTGTGTGAAATTCATTTACGAATGCAACATCAAAGCCTGATTTTTCAAAGCCAAGATCAAGGAAGCCAGAGCCAGAGAAAAACGAAAATAGAACAGGTTTAGTCATGAAATTAAGTAGCCAAATTTAATATAGTTATAATTGTAAAGAACACGTTGATCATACTGTAGATAAGACCTTTGATGCTATTAATTTTTGCATCTTAAATGTATCTCCTTCTAACGCTATAATTTAACTAGCTTTAGTTAATAAGGCACTATCTTTTAATATTTTTATGAAGGACGTAAAAAATAACTGTACCATGCTCTTATCCCCAATAGAGAAGTTACAACGAAGCTTGGTCTGCTTTTGGTGATCACTATTATCTAATTGAAGATGGAACTTATATTCAATTCAATACAAAGAGTGAATTTATCGATTTTCTTTTACGCCACCCTACAAAAAAACAAACCCCAAAAGCATTAGATCCCAATTCACCCGCGCCTGCAGCCTTATCAATTCCAGACGATGCCTGCCACTACCATCATGACGAATTACGCACATTAACAGTTCGTGAAATGGTTAGAATACAGTCTTTCCCTGACAGTTTTGTATTTAGATCTAAGGTTACTTCTGGTGGACAAATGCGTAAGTTTGAAGTTCCTCAATATACTCAAGTAGGGAACGCTGTGCCTCCTTTATTAGGTCGAGCATTAGGGTTAGCAATACAAAATCTACTTCATAGAATTGATTAAACCGACCTCAGCTGCTCAAATAACCATCAAACGGTCACTTTTATAAAAATAATTTCCTTCTTTAATTTAGTTAATTGTTGGTCTATTTTAGAGTTTCTGTACCTCCATTCCTTCACCTCGCCTTTAGTCCTCCCCTGTTTTTGACCGTAAAGCCTAATCCCATCCAGTGCTTTTCAAGTTGAAATTGTAAGGTGCCATCGCCGAGGCGACCGGATTAATTCTGGATTTGTAAATTAACAGTTTATTTCTTTATTTTCAGTGGGTTATAACCAAACCACAAAATCAAAAGCTATTGCATATCATTTCTTTTTAGTCTTTAATTGGCTCCATGCAGTGGCCACCGCATATTTTTTAATTTCTAATAATTTGGAGTAATAAATATGTCTGCAATAAAAAAAAATACGTCTGAGATTAATGACGTTATAACGAATGAAATGCACGACCGATTGGCAACTTACAGCCTTACTAAAAACCGTTGCCGTGAAGCTGTGCTGGAATTAATTGAAAACAATTCCGGTTATATCGAAGGGGATTATGCTAATCAACGTGATTTTGTATATGCCGCTGGTGATACTTATCTGTCAACGCTGAATTATCAGTTGGGTACGAATGGTATTTCCTTACTATCAGATGATGCTAAACCTTTACTCTTAAGTCCTATAACTATTTTGTATCACCGTGATGGTCAATACATTGAAATCGTATTGGTCGACTTTGATGGTAACGATTTAATCACCTATGATCACAGTTGTTGTGCGTTAGGTCTTCCACTTGAGTCAGCGGAAGAAATTCAGCATGAATTGTTCTTTGCGGTAATAGACCAGCTTATCGAACTGGGTGTGATGAAAAATAATGATGTGCCGTCGTTGTATCTATTGGAATACGTTTGGTCGTGTATAGCTGCACCTAGCAATAACCTTTTACAGTACTCACAACTCGATATTCCGCCTCGCGTGAGTTTTGTTAACCCTGATGACATGAGCCAACTCAATGAGCAGTTTGAGCATGAAGATGCGGCTTAATGTTTATACTCGGTATCAATAAGTACAGCTACGGAGGTGACTCATGGCAATGAAACTAACCAATGAGTCAATTGCTCGTTTACGCAAAGAAGGAGTTAATGAGGGCAAAGCTTCTCGTGAAATAACCGACATGATAGAAAAAGGCTTAAAGCTGGTTTTGTATGCTTCTGGTACCGCATCGTTTGTGATGCGCTGGGTGTATAAGAAGCGTAAGTACAATAAGACCATTGGCTGTGTTGATATTATTTCTTTATCTCAGTCCAGAGAAAGAGTAAAAGCTATTAAAGCATCATTGGTATTAGGTAATGGTATTGCTGGCAATGATGCCATCAGCTATGAACAAATCATGTCTAAGTTGTTTGTTGAATTAGCTGAAGCCTATATGCAATTTAGTGTTAACCGTAAAAAGTCATCACGTTCTGATTTAGGTCGGTTTAAGAAATGGATTTTACCTAAGTTTGCTCGTTGTAAGTTGTTGAATATGAACACTGATGATATTGCCCAGTTTCATATTGAAGTGGCAGAGTTGTCTTCTACAGCAACGGCGAATCGAGTACTTAACTTGATTAAGGCAACGTTTACGTGGGGGATTAGGTTCGGTCATGTGGTGGGTAAGTCACCAGCGGCTAATATTTCAGCCTTTGCGGAGCCTAGACAAGCTATTCGTTATTTGGAGCAACATGATGTTTCAAGGTTGTTACAGCGTTTAGAGCAAGATGATAAACCAGCAAGTTTGTTATTACGGCTCTTAGCTTATAGCGGGTTACGCATGGGTGAAGCTCTAGGGGCAAAGCAGTCTGACTTTAATCCAGATAAATGCAGTTTGTATTTATTTGATACTAAGTCCGGTGAATCTAGGCTGGTGCAATTGAGTAATATGGCTTGTGATATTTTGATAACACAGCGTAAGTTATACGGTAGTAAAGCTTGGTTGTTTCCGGGCATTTCTGGAGTTAAACCTATGTCACCACCGAGTCGTTATTTTAGAAGGATTGCCACTGAGTTAGGATTTAGTGAAGACATAACCCCTCATTCCTGTCGGCATGCACTGGCGGTGAATATGGGATTATGTGGAGCCAGTATTCATGAAATTTCTGATTATTTGGGTCATAAGTCGCTTAAAACGACTCAAATTTATTTGCAGAACTTACCGTCTAAGTTGAAACAACGGGCGGATGATGTAGCGGCGTTTTATCATGCGGATGTTATTGATGATGCTGTTACCACTAATTTATAGTGATTGGGGAGATTACTTAGTTTTATTTGAAATGTGAATTAGCTACAACAGGCTGCTTATGGCCTTTAATGTATAAGCATTGTCTAACGGATTGACAATTACAATCGTGTTCATGGAGGTAACTTAAGTTAACACGTCGTCCTAAGGTAGCAATGGCAAAGCCGTTCGCAGAGTTAGTTCAGGTTTATTACGTGATGCTTGTTTTACAAGCGTTGACTATAAACTCTGACTCCGTGATGAAAATGGCTTAACCCGATGCAACCCATCTTGTTATTTTCTTCTGTATGTAATCAATTATCCAACCTAATGATGATTGCTATTCGGAGCCTAAATTACTTTTAAGGCTTTAATCATGAACGCAACTTTACCTAATGCAACAAACTCTCAATCAGTTGAAGCAACTGAGACTTCAACTGTAAGTAGAGCAACTGACACATCTGAAACGAACTCCTTTCAAGAGGTCGTCACCTTTGGTAATTACCAACCTAATAACATCACGCTTGAGGTGTTAAATATTTATAACGATATGTGGAATGGCAAACCGTATAAAGGTTATAGCTTATCGTCTTGGGGTGGGGGTATTTATGCTGACTTGTTATGGCCGGATGATGACAAGTGGGCTGTTAGTAACATTTTCACTGAGGACATGGATGACAATGTTGATATCGTTAATGAGTATAACGGCGAGTTTCAAGGGGAAAGATGCAATGGCATGGTGGATGAGGAATACTGCTGTGTTTGTTTTGTTCATCTAAGTGTTGAAGACGGTAAAACTATTCGTAATGTGTACCAACTTGTCAGCCCTCGTTTAGAAGGAGATAAGCGCTTACCACCTTGTTTTATTAAAGCATTAGAAATTTATTACCAACTGCACAATACCCACCCCGTTGACCGCGCCTTTATCTTTGGTGCCATGATGTTATCGGCTTCAACACAGCAAGATGAAACCTATAGTGGTGAAGATGAGTTACTGATTGATTGGTTTATTGAAGGTACAGCGACATATTTAAGCTATCTAGCTGAAAACAGCATTAACGATGGTGGTGTTAAGTAATGACTAAACCTTTTTTTGAGGGCTACGCAAGTAGTCCCTCTTCTTCCACTAACCGTGCTAAAACCAAACTAACCGCCGAGCAAATACGCGAAGCCATGTTAGAAGCGGTTAAACCCGCACTGGATACCATGTTAGTTAACCTTCAACAGCAACTTAATGACTCTGATTGTCGATTATGGACAACCAGCCAAACCGCGAAGTATTTAGGTATCAGTAAAAGTACCCTTGAAAAGAAACGTTCCATGTACCCTGAGATATCACCACCTTGTAAGATGATATTTGGCTCCTGTAAGTACGACCCATTAGAAATCGAAGCATGGTTGCATGTGACTAATGCTGATATGACGAACGTGAAGGGAGATCAATAATGACTGCCCTTAAAAGTCCAATGAAAAAAGTTAAATCTGCTGTTAGTGCTGCATCTAGTCAAGATATATATCTTAACTTCAAGCAACAAATTAAGTTATTGCTGACTAACTTAAGACCTTCGTCTAATCCAACTTGTCAGTATTTACCCGCTGACTTTGAAAATGACTATAAAGGTTTATGGTCATTGTATGTTGATAATAACGGAGAGCTTAAACGCAGTCGGGTTACGTCTACACCTTGTGTGGTCTATGCGTTAACTCGGTCAGTTTGTGGTAAAAAAATGTGGGGGGTTAAGTGTTTAGTTAAAACCCCTGATAACTCAATCGTCACCATTGAAATTGATTTTGAGCGAGCAAGAGAAGACTTACGACGCTTCGTTGCACTTATGTCCAGTAGAGGTTGCTTTATTCTACCTAAAAAAGAAGATTCATTTATTCGGTTTCTACTAATGGCGATGGAACAACCAGACATTGAACGAATTACGTGCATAACAAGTACGGGATTTGTGCCTGAACGGTTAGGTTTTTTGTATGGCAGTACACCGCTGTATGGTAAATCTGAAAATAATGGCAGCTGTGTAAATAATACTTTAGAAGCCATCGAATACCAATGCCCTTTAGGTGAAGCTCCTCGTGAAATACATCAACGTGGTTCATTAGATGATTGGCAGCAGAATGTGGCTAAGCTGGCATTAGCTTGGCCGCAACTGTTCGCGATATGTTCGGCCTTTGGTTCGTCATTGGTGCAGTTGTTAGGGGAAGAGATTGGCACTCTGCATTTTTGGGGTTTATCCGGTGGTGGTAAAACTATTTTATTGCAGTTGTTTAGTTCGGTGCATGGTTGTGGCTCAGATCCAAATAATGGCGCTAACCCCAGTTTGATTAAGAAATGGAATACAACAGGTAATGCCATTGAAGCCATGTTAACCAGTTTTAGTGGTTTAGGTGTGGCACTTGATGAAATGGGTCAGATTGAAGTTAGACATATGACCAAACTCATGTATGACATTGCCAGTGGTCACAGTAAGACCAGAATGAAACGCGACCAAACTTTACGAGAACAACTTACATGGTCGTTGTTGATTCTATCCTCCGCTGAGATTTCAATCAGCCAAAAGATTAAGGCCAATCGTGAAGAAGAACCTATGGGTATTTCACATCGTATTCAGCAGATTGAATTATTTTCAGAAGATTCGATTGTTGATAATGAGTTATTAATTGAAACAATTAAACGAGCGGATACGCTTAAGAAGCACTGCGCTGAACATTATGGCAGTGCTGGTCAGCACTTTATTCAGGGGTTATTGGATAGTTGTGATTCTTATGACGGATTAAAAGCAGACATACTGCAACGAGTTAATGGCATTCACCAAAACCTAATAACTACACTACTCGAAGGGGATACTAACAGCGCACAACGTCGTGGTTTAAGACGAATGGCGATGGTGCACTGTGCAGGTGAATTGGCTTGTGAGTTTGGTACGTTATTGTGTGATAAAGCTGATATCGAACAAGCGATACTTTCTACTGCTCAACGTTGGTTAGACGGCTTAGAAAATGCCGTTGATGATGTATCCAGAGCCATTAATAAATTACGCGCTTTTGTGAGAAGTAACCCACAGTTATTTCCTAACTCTATTAATGCCAGCCAACTACGACAGCGTATCTGTGGTTATCAACATTCAGACAAGCTGTTATTTATACCAGAAGAATTTGAGCGACTATGTGGTCATGTTTCTTACAAACATGTAGCACGTGAACTTCGTAATCGAGGTTTATTACATACGCATGGAGGTAAAGACGACCCTAGGCTAAAAACACGAGTTAAGCTTCCCAACTCTAATCAGAAACTTAGTTTTATCGTAGTGAAAGACTTATTTTTAGAATCAGATTCAGAGCCTGTTATTCAGAGTCGTGAAGCTAATGTTGAATCTAGCTCATACAATGCAAAAAATCCGGTTTCTGGTGGTTCTAAGTCGCAATCTGGTGTAGTTAATTCAGCTGGTAGACCGAAGGTGTTTGTTAAGGATGATCCCGATCTAGCTATACCGTAATCATCCTGATTTTTTTTTCTGTTTACAACGACCTCGGTGGAGGCTTTATTTCTATATATTAAATGAACGCGAATAAAGAATATACATTATGAACAGGGAAAAATTAGTAGACATAATGACGATAGAGATCAATAACGATATAGGTTATTTAAAAAAGAAACATAAAGCACAGGATTGGAAGTTCGGCCTATTTAACAAATAGGTCGAACTCTGTAGACTACAAAAACAAAACTAATTGAACCATACAACTTATAATTATTAGCAAGGACGCAGTCATGCATAGAACACTCATTTTCATCTTAACAGTCATACTTTTTTATTTGGTTACATCATTTTCTGGAGGACATGTTGGAGTCACTTCGCAATGTGTAAATAATAACTGTCTAGTTTCAGGTTCAACATCCTTGGTATCTATTTTAATGGGTATTATTTGTATGTTGTTAGTAATTAAGGCACCGAGGAAAGAAAGGTTAATAGATGATCGCTTGGCTGGTTTTTGGAGGCGATTTGGTGCAGTGCTTATTGACTTTATAATTATACTAACCGTAGTAAGCCCTATTCTAGCCTTACCTGCGATCATCGTTGAGTATTCTTATACTGGAGCTTTTACATGGTCATTTGAGCGAGATTTCACTCGTACAACTGATCTTATGGTTATTCTACCAAGTGTATTCCTATCATTAGCAGCACTCGCTTATTACTTTTACAAATATACCTTAATGGCTAAACCAACTCTAGGCCAATATATTTTGGGTTATACTATAATTGGACATGAGCAAGATATAGACAATGCAGTAGCAAGAAAAAGGACTGGGTATATAATGTTAGCAATGTGTTTATGGCCTATAGCCATTGTTCACGGGTTGATCAAAAAAAGAGTCTTTTGGTGGGACAGTCGCAGCAACACTAGAGCGGTATTAACGTCTTCAATATCTAATTCAGCAAGTGAAAATATAATTAGTGAAAAGTAAATGATTGAAATAGCGATAAGGGTATTAGATTTCAGCCTTCATGTCCTTCAGTCTATTGGAAGCCTTTTTAATAAATTACTTTTAGTGCTCAATAACCTATTAATTCAGTTATTGAGCATATGATTAAGCTAATAAATAACCTTGTACTGAATCACCAATAGTAACATCAGCTTTAGCACCAAAAGCCCCATCCAACAACAATCCCATCTTATCGCTCGTTAGCCTAACTCGTTCATCATGCTGCACAATGTACCTCATGCTAGAAGCCAACGACCTGTGCCCTAATTGTCCTGCTACATCGTGAACCGTTCCACCTTCGGCAACAATTAAACTCGCCAGACTTGCCCGTAATGAATGAGGTGATAAACCACTTGGGTCTATTCTCATTCTACTTAATATTCGCATCATAGGTTTCCTTAAATTATTGATTGGCTTGCCTTGCTTTTGCCCGGGAAATATATATGGGTTGGTCGGTATAGCTGGAATGTTGTTGAAGATGTTGATGGCGGTATCGTTTAGTAAGCAATATCTCGCATGACCATTTTTTGTATTTGGAATAAACAAGTGTCGTTGTTGCAGGTTTAGATGTTGCCATTGTGCGGTGGCGAGTTCTTGGCTCCTTAATCCTAATATTAGAAGTAGTTGTAAACATTTAGCGGCGTAGTAGTTTGTATCACTTTCTACTTCGGCACCTGAGATAAACAATCGCATTTCATCTTTGGTTAATACCCTTGTACGTTGGTTGTCTTCCGCTAATAAACGAATACGTTTAGGTGGTGGGTTTTCGCCTTGGTAATACCCCATTCTATTCGCCCATGAGTAGATAGATTTCAACAGCGCAAATACTCGGTTGTTAGTGGCGGGTTTGTATTTGGCTTGTAACCGTTTTTGTAGTTGTTGAAGTTGATTTACTTGTAGTTCAGATACCAGCAGATGACCTAGTGATGGTTGAATGCTGTCTCTGAATCGTTGTTTGTCATTTCTAAGTGATCGCTTGTGTTGCATGTTTGGCAGGTATTTATCCCAGAACAGTTCGCTTAACGTTAACTCTTGGCGTTTATTATCTCTGGCTTGTTTAGGGTCGATGCCATTAGCTAACTGACGTTTATATTCATTGGCTAGTTTTCTAGCTTCGGTTACATCAACACTTGGAAAGTGGCCTAGGCTAATACTGCGTTTACGACTGTTAAGTAAATAACGTAACAACCATTTCTTTTTAGCGGGGCTGCCTGATGATTGAGATTTGGATACTAAGCATTTTAAACCTGTTACTTCGGTATCTGTGTATTCTGCATCGGTGCTTTTGTTAGAGGCATAATTTGCGGGTAATGCCGCAATTGTTTTATTCATGAAGCGAAAACGTTTTGGTTGGTCATTTTGATGGTGGCTATTTGAATTAGACATGTTAATTCTCCAAGTTGAGTACCTTTAAGTTTTACGTTGAGGTTGTTCATTAAAGTAAATAACCCGACACGGGGAAGAAGTATCCCCGCGTCGTTTTGCTATTTTATTGTGTGTTAAGTTGATGCTTGGTTAAGCGGTTTGTGTTGATGGTGGTAGGTTAGTTTTACAGTTTGCTAGACGGATTGTTCTCCGGTCTATTTCTGGTTTTGTTGAGGTGTATTTACTGAATACTGAACTAAAAACCCGTTTTTAATCCCGTTTAATTTAGCTGTTTTCACATTAGAGCTTGAAAGCGGGAGTCGAGTTTTTGGCTTGGTTATGCCTGTTTTTGTATCAATCCCCGTTTTACCCGCTTTTTTCAGAGGTAAGGTATTAAGGGAAGTTTATTTAGATTGGCGATTTTGAGTATAAATCAACCAAGTGAAATACTAACTTGATAGACTTGCATTTGATGGTAACTAATAAAGTTACTCACCCACAGGTCAAACAGTTGAGCATATTCAGCCAATGGTTTTTCACCAAGCTGTGATTGCATTCCTATGTTTAAACCAATGTCGAAGTCGAGTTCTTTTTCTAGCTCTGGATAACCAATACCACAATAAGCAAAGTCTGTAAGGTAGTTGAAGTACCATTGTTGCTGTTCTTTATGATTAATCAGTTGTATTTCGACTGGATGAAAGCCTCCACTTTCAGGGCTGTAAGTTAGATCTCTAAAGTTTAACGTAACTGTATTCGCTTGCTTGATATGGGTTTTAATATCAGATTGAGCCAATTCATTATTAATGAGTGTGATCAATGGATTTGGTATGTTGATGGGCAGATCTGTAGTTTTAAAAGTTAAGTTCATGTTGCCTAGGCCTTATTAGTTGCGCTTAGAATTATGAGTGTGACCTGATGGTTTGATGATCACTTTTTGGCTAGTTTAGATGCTTTAGCGTCATTATCTTGTGAGGTCATTAATACCTCTATCTTGCTCTTCACGTTGTCAGTTACTAAGTAATTGAAATGGCTGTTTTCCATTAAATTAATTAGTGATAAATCAACTAACACACATGCTAAGAAACCAGAGTTATTTGCTGAGCCTCGATACCATATTTGCTTTAATAGTTTGGCTCTAAATGGTTTATCGTTAGGTTGCTCAACTAAGATGGTTTCTATGTCACGAAGTAAAACCCAATCTTTACTGAATCGACCACCACCTGTATTGCTGACAAGGCGCACTGCGGCTTGTTTGTCTTGGTTATTAATTCCTACTTCATATCCTATTTCACCTTGGAATCGAGGGTTTAGTTTTGCAGCTTTGGCCTGTGTAACTATTTTATAGTCAGTTTCTTTAACTGGTGTTGTTTGGTTTGCTTCTTGTTGAGTGCTGCTGGCTGTATTTTTGTTGTTACTTTCATCTGACATGATGCTGTCCTTTATGTTTCTTGTATTGGTTGGGTTAATTGAATGAATGGGTTAAGAATTAAGTTGCTCATCAACTTGGCTGTGATGATGAGGTTTAATAACGCTATTTAACGAAGTAATTGCAGCCGCGAGTATTGCAATATCATCAATAAAAATAGGATCGGGTATCGCATCAGTTACCAGTACAAAGTACGCTAATGCCGCCATACAAATGGCTTTTACCCACTTAGGTGTATCACCGTCTATGAGTAATATTCTTAGTAATAAGACTTTCTTAATTAGAGGTGTAATACCTTTGGTTTGTTTTAGTTTATTGGTGATATCGTTAATGCTAACGGCCATTAGACTTCTCCTTGATAGCTGAAAAATCAAAGTTGTTGGGATAAACCAAGTACACGCCAGAACCTTCATCATCGACAATGGCTAAATTAATCATATGTAGATCAGTTAACGCTTCTTGGTATTCACTGTATTCCAAGGCTAAGTTTATTAAGGTTTGAGTTTCTTCATTGAGATTTTTAATGCCGCTATCCGAATGGATAACGATTAAAGTTGAGGGGTATTGTTGCCAGAACTGTTGAACTGCTTGCAAGTCGTGGTCGAATGCTTCGGCTAAGTGAGCTTTAATGGCAATAGTTAACGCTGTTGGTATTCCTTCAAGCGTATCAGGCCAAGTTTTGTAGATGTGCATTGTATTACTCCAAAAACGAAAAAGCCCTAGCACATTGGCTAGGGCATACGGTATGTTTGTGATTGTTCGCTTTTGTAATATATGGCTAAACCATGGGTTAATGCGGTGTAGACCATTGGATAGACCGGACAGATTTCTTCTCCGGTCTAAGTGTATTCTTGATTTTGTTTAAGAATATTTGAGTAGAGCTAGTCCACTTGTTTTTTAAACGAAGTTTGGTTTGTTGTTACCGTATACGTCAGTAAAAGTAGGAAATAACGATTTTAAAGACCGGAGGGCGACCGTAGAGGTGAAGTACGTATGATTGCCGATTGTTTGATTTTATTGGAAAGTGTTGGAAACGGTTAGCAATTTCTGAGACCAGAAATAGACCATTGGGTGTTTTGCTAAGAGTGTTCAAATTGGCTGAAAGCCTTTAGATAAATGGTGCCTCGACCCGGAATCGAACCAGGGACACGAGGATTTTCAATCCTCTGCTCTACCGACTGAGCTATCGAGGCACATTAGATGTGCATGTTCTTTAAAATCACTCTTTCAAATATTGAATTATTCAAAAGAAATGGTGCCGACTGCCGGAGTCGAACTGGCGACCTACTGATTACAAGTCAGTTGCTCTACCAACTGAGCTAAGTCGGCACATGATCTTTTACAAGAACATCGTTAAATTGACACACTATTTACCGTTGGAAAGTAAATGGTGCCTCGACCCGGAATCGAACCAGGGACACGAGGATTTTCAATCCTCTGCTCTACCGACTGAGCTATCGAGGCCAATTTAACGGCAGGGAGAATAAAGAAAATGAGGACAGATAGCAACTGAAATCTTGTAAATATTCAACTTACTTTCATCCCTTGGTGGATTATCAAGCAGGCAATTAAAAACACTACAGATTTTGTCTTTTCTTTGATGATTGCTTGCTCATCTAAAAAACAACTTTTTACTTAAATGATCTCTGTCTTTATAAATATTTAAAAATATCCACACTTCTTGCACAATCATAATGTAATACTAAAGTTAATAATTAATATATTAATAACTAAAGAGTTTTTCATGAAAAAAATAATTACGTTTGGTGTTCCACTATTAAGTCTTTTTTTACTTAGCGCTTGTGGCAGTGATGATGCAGATGATGACTCAGTTATTGAAGACTCATCAAGTATCGCTGTTGACATAACTAAGTTTTCTTCAAGCACCGTTGTTGAAGAAGTATCTTGTACATTGTCAAATGGCGAGTCTTCAACTTGTTACGAGATCACAATAAACGGTTTCCCATCAGACAGAGATGAGCTTGGACCGTTTTGTCCACCAAGTACATCTACAGAAGCGGCTGACGCTGGTAAATGGTTTGATGACGGCGTTTTATATGATTTAACAGGTGAATTTATAACTAACTTAGATACATTCTATGGCGATAATTTTTGGGAGTTATACGACGAAAATGGAAATGTAAAAATAACTGACACTCAAGAGTCCTGTGAAGCAGCAGCCAGACCAGATGTGGATGAAGCTTATTACAATTATTGTGTTGAGTGTGACATTAGTTATTACGAAGAAGAAACCGGTGGCGGGGTATCATCCATCTACACTATACCTGCAACACCTGTGGCACGCTCAAACACAAGCTCGGTTGATGGTAGTGTTGGCATTGCCTTTAATGGCGTAACGTTAGATGCTGCCGCACCAGCGGCTGATATTTTAAGAGCTTATACAATTGCAGCATTTGACGACTGTGTTGGCCATGTTAATCCTTTTGCAGGATACCATTATCATGGAGCTAATCACGGTGAAGGAACTTGCCCTGGCGTTGAATACGAAGAAGATGGCCATGCTGGTGCGTTTGGTTACGCTCTAGACGGGTATGCAATATACAGCATGTTAGATGAAAGTGGCGAAGAAGAAACTGACTTAGATGAATGTCGTGGGCACACAGACGAAACTCGCGGATACCATTACCACTCAGCAGGTGCTGGTGAAAACATGTTCATTGGTTGCTTTGCAGGAGAAACTGCAGAGTAATGTTAACTAACATACGTTTACTCACGTTAGCCATTGCAGCATTATATTTAATGCCTGCAATGGCTCATGACTCGCATGTGCATAAAGCACCTTGGCAAGCCTGTGAACAAAAGCAAAAATCACAGCAATGTTCTTACCATAATGGCGCTGGTGATTTGTTTAAAGGTACATGCCAACTTTTTAGTAAGGTATTAATGTGTGCTAGAAATCAGCCAATTATATATGCTGATAAACTCGCAAAACAAGCCAAGCAAAAAATTATAGATAAAGCTTCGCACAAAAGCAGTAACTAGCTTTTATTTATACATTGAAAATAAAAAAGGCACATTAACTTTGGTTAATGTGCTTTTTTTCATATATTTAAACAGGTTAATTTTAATAAATAATTAAATACTCTGGTAATAGTAATACCATTAATAAAATAGTTAACTGCATTAAGATAAAAGGAATAACGCCTTTGTATATGGTTAATGTTCTTATTGACTTGGGAGCGACACCCTTCAAGTAAAATAAGCTAAACCCAAATGGTGGGGTTAAGAACGATGTTTGCAAGTTCATAGTAATAAGAATAGCGAACCAAATTAAATCAATATCTAGTACCATAGCAATCGGCACTAAAATTGGCACAACTAAGAAGGCTATCTCGATAAAGTCGATAAAGAAACCAAGTATTAATATCGCTATCATTGCCAATATTATAAACGTCCACTTTTCACCAGGCAAGCCTAGGAAAAACTCTTCCACAATATATTCGCTTCCTGAATAACTAAACACCATTGAAAAAGCGGTTGCGCCAATTAATACAGCAAAGATCATAGAACTAACTTTTACAGATTCTTTAGAAACCTCATTAACCATTTTAAATGAGAATTTACCATAGAGCATTGCAAGGATAAGCGCACCAACGGCTCCTATCGCGGACGATTCTGTTGGTGTAGCAATACCACTAAATATTGATCCCAGCACCGTTATAATTAATAGCATTGGAGGAACAATATCTTTCATTGCTTGAGTTAACAGCTCTCTCTTACTTTCCGTTACAACCATAGGCGGACAAAATTCTGGTTTTAGTTTCCCCAAGGCTAAAATATAAAGCGTATATATAACGATTAATAGAAAACCAGGCAACATAGCCGCTTTAAATAAATCACCTACAGGTACCCCCATAACATCACCTAAAATAATTAAAATGATTGAAGGTGGGATAATCTGTCCTAAAGTACCAGATGCACAAATAACACCAGTAGCAGTAGGAGCATGATAATTATTTTTTAACATTACAGGCAGAGATATTACCCCCATCGCAACAACACTGGCACCAACAACGCCAGTAGATGCGGCAAGTAAAGCACCGACGATAATAGTTGAAACAGCAACACCACCAGCAATACTGCCAAACAATTTTGCTGACGACTCTAATAGCTTTTCTGCAAGCCCTGTTTTTTGTAAAACAATTCCCATAAAAATAAACATAGGAATAGCCATTAGCGTGGTGTTTTCCATAATACTCATAATGCGATATGGCATAAATGAGAACAGATCAGCCCCTAAACTAATGACACCAACAATAAGTGATATACCAGCAAAAGTGAAAGCAACAGAGTAACCAAAAAACAAACAAATCAACGCGATGGCAAATAAAATTAAACCTGTCATTATTTACCCTCTATCAATGTAGGATTAGATGTTAATTTTTGTATTTGAGTTAAAACGACATGCAGAATACAAACGATTAGAAATATTGAAGATACTGGGATGACGCTGCGTATTATCCAACGATGAGGAAGTCCACCAGGATCACCACTGCCTTCGCCAATAGCGTAAGCTTCATAAGCATAATCCAAGCTAAAATAAATCAATAGCAAAGAGAATGGTAGTGCCAATACGATCGAGCCGACAATATTAATGATGGCTTGTTTTTTCTGTGAGAATCGGTCGTAAAATACATCTACCCTTACATGTGCATCTTCCTTTAGTGAATAACCAATACCAAACATGAACATGGCCGCAAATAGATGCCATTCAAGTTCTTGCATTCCTATACTAACATCATGAAAAAAGTATCGTAAAACAACGTCATAGAAGACATTTAGGATCATCAGTATCATTAGTAAACTGCAAATATTACCAATAATATCAATGAATTTTTTTAATATATTAATTAAGTTATTCATGTGAACTCCACACAGACTTAATCATTGCAATTAAGCCTGTGCGATTATTGTTGATTACTTAAGGGTTATTTGGAATCAAAATTGTCAAGATAAGCGCGGTCAGAAAAGTTTGTCCAAGCACGTACTTGTTTTTGATAGTCTGTGATTGAATCTAAAATTTCTTTGGTTTTAGGATCTTTTGCCGCAAATTCTAACAACAGATCATCGTTAGCTTTTTTAATGGCTGTCATTACAGGCTTTGGAAAAGATAGAATTTCAACATGAGGGAAATCATTTTGAATAGTCGCTAAGTTCTTACCACTTTCATGCATTGATTGGGTATACATGTCATAAGCGGCTAATTTCATTGCGGCTACTAAAATCTTTTGTAAATCTTCCGGTAGTGAATTATATGCTTTTTCATTAACCATAAACTGAAGTTCAGTTGCAGGCTCATGCCAACCAGTGTAATAGTAAGGCGCTATTTTATGAAAACCCATTCTAAGATCTAATGAAGGTCCAACCCACTCTAGAGCATCAATCGTATTTCTTTCTAACGCTGTATAGAGTTCAGCCGGTGGAATATTAGTTGGTTTAGCTCCTAGCTTAGCAAGTACCTCACCAGCGAACCCAGGGATGCGCATTTTCAAGCCTTGAAGGTCTTCAACCGTATTGATCTTTTTACGAAACCAACCGCCCATTTGATTACCAGTATTACCACCAGGGAATGACATAATGCCGTACTTGTCATATACCGACTTCATTAATTCCATACCACCGCCATGGTAAAACCATGCATACTGTTCAGGTGCAGTCATACCAAAAGGAAGCGTAGTAAAAAACATAGTATTGAAGTCTTTACCTTTCCAATAATATGATGCTGAATGCCCCATTTGATATTGACCATTTTTTACAAAGTCGAAAACCCCAAAAGCTGACTTATGTCTATTCGCTGAATCAATTCTAATGGTTAAGCGACCATTTGACATTTCATCAACCAAACGAGCCATATTCTTTGATGCATCACCAAATACTGGGAAGTTAGGTCCCCACGTTTCGGCTAATTTCCATCGGTATTTTTTGTTATCTTCTGCAGTTGCAAACATTGAACATGCCAATGACGTAATGATCAGTAGCTTTATTATTGATTTTTTTAACATATTAACCTTACCTGTCTGTTTTTTAATATAACGTTGTGAATGTAACTCTTCTGTTATTGTTACATAGTATTAAGACGCTAAGTATTAGACTAAGAGACTAGGTATTAATACCTAATTGCTTATAAGTTATAGAAAGTTATGGTGCGTTTTGCGATGATTGGGGATGTTTTTCTTTAAAAAAATCAAAGTTGCCAAAATGACACTGCCATTACGAATGTTTTATATTGCTATAGTCCAAGTTATTTTGACTTCTTTTATTATCTATTATTTAGTCACAAGTCAGTATCGAGAATTATCCGATATGAATGTCAAAACGCTCGAATCATTTCTTATAGCACAAAAAGAGCAAGAACTAAAAAATTATACTTCTATTGCACTTTCTTCTGTTGAACATATGTACCAGTTGGCAGAACAGAATAATCAAACTAACCAAACTGCGGTTGCAGATATCTTTAAAAATATGTTGTACAACGGTGATGATGGTTATTTTTTTATATATGACGACAAAGGGGTTGCTATTGTGCACCCCAAAGAGCCCGAAAGAGTAGGAAAAAATTGGTGGGATTTAGAAAGTGATAGTGGCGATAAAATCATTCAAATTTTAATAGAAAATGCACATGCAGGCGGTGGCTTTTATCGGTATCAGTGGCTTAAACCTTCTGAAAAAAATAAAGCCAGTAAACTGGGTTACTCTATTTATAGTAAGGAGTGGCAGTGGATGTTAGGAACCGGAGTCTATTTAGATGATGTTTATGCTCAGTTAGATAACTTACATCAAGAAATAGACAACCATATTAACTATACCAAGCAAATTATTTTGATTGTTGCCCTATCTTCTATCTTTTTTATTTTCTTATTTGGTATTGCAGTAAACCTAAATAATAAAAAAACAGCTGAAGCTAAAATTAGTCAATTAGGTCAAAGAATTATTGACGTTCAAGAAGAAGAAAACCGACACATTTCAAGAGAGCTCCATGATGGTATTATTCAGACCTTAATTTCGATTAAATATTCCCTTGAAGCAACGGCAATGTTCCTGTTAAAAAACAAACAACAAAAGCCACCACCTTTAAAACAAGCTGAAGAAAGTTTAGGTTTTGCAATTAAAGAAGTCCGAAGGATATCTCACCATATGCATCCTCAAATTTTAGATGAATTAGGCTTATCTTCTGCTATAGAAACCTTGGCGATAGATTTTTCTAAACAGACAGGTGTACAAATAAATGTTAATAAACCTTCATTAAGAAAATTATTACCTGACTTTATTAATACGACTCTTTACAGAGTTGTTCAGGAGTCACTAACTAATATCAAAAAGCACGCTAAAGCTAAAAATGTAGTAATTAACATTTCAATACACGATTCTTGGTTAACGTTAACCATTAAAGACGATGGTTTAGGTTTTGATATTAATGCAACAACTATAAAAGGTAATCATGGTATCGGACTACGAAATCTAGCCGAACGTGTGGAACATCATTCAGGGAGGTTTAATATAATGTCCTCTGAAAAAGGCACAGAAATAACCGTAAATATTCCAACAAGTAGCTTTACTAAAGACTTTCCTAATACGATTACAAAAGTGAAATAAAAATGAATATAAGTAGCAAAGAAGAACAACGAAAAATAACGGTTTTATTGGTAGATGATCACCCTATGGTCCAAGGTGGGTTGCTTGCTTGTCTCGAATATTATGATGACATAGATGTAGTTGGCTTATGCAATGACGGTAAAGATGCATTAAATAAAGTAAAGAAACTCAAACCAAACGTTATTTTAATGGATGTAAGCATGCCGCTTATGAATGGCATCGACGCGACTGAAATTATTACTGAACAATACCCAGACACCAAAGTATTAATTTTTAGCATGCATGATAGTTCTGAATTTGTTTATAGTGCAATTCAAGCTGGTGCTAGCGGTTATGTATTAAAAGACACCTCATCAGAAGATGTTTATCATGCAATAAAATCAGTAGTAGAAGGCAATAGGCATTTTAGTAGCTCAATAGCTAAAATGTTAATTGAAGCCCCACTCAAAAATGAACATGACAAACTAACAACACGGGAGCAAGTTATTTTATCCCATGTAGCTCAAGGCTTTTCTAGTAAAGATATAGCGAAAAAGCTGGAAATAAGCTTTCGTACTGTAGAGGCGCACCGTCGCAATATAAAAATAAAATTAAAAATAGAGTGCCTTGCCGATCTCGTCAGATATGCAATAAATAATGGTTTGGTAAATCACAAAAATAAATAATTATTTCTTGGATAAGGAAGCGGCTTATAGATAATGAGCTGGTGAAAATAAGTAAGTTATTTAATACTACTTTGCACTTTAAGAGTTTGCTTTATTTAGTACTTTATATAATTCAACTTGGCCTAAAGGCCGATAGAAATAATAGCCTTGTATCATATCAGCGCTTAACTCTTTAATAGCATTAAACTGTTCTTCGCGTTCAATACCTTCTATAACAACAGCAGCCTCTAATTCTTTCAGCATTTTCACGATAGATTTAACTATTTTTTGTTGATTCAAATCTTCTGGAATTTTATTAATTAAAGAACGATCTATTTTTACGGTATCAAAAGAGAAAAGAGTTAAATACGAAAGAGATGAATAACCGGTTCCAAAGTCATCGATTGATACTTTAAACCCAGTTCTTTGCGCGTCATTCACCCAATTTTTAGCGGCATTGATATTTGCTATTAACGAGGTTTCTGTAATTTCTAATTCAACTAAATGATAAGGAATTCCATGCTTATCACATTCTGTTTTTATAAACTTAACTGAACTTGTATCATAAATTTGTGCTGCGCTAATATTGATTGAAATAACGATATCGTCAAAGCCATTATCCCTAAAAGCCACAAGCTGCAATATACATTGTTTTATTAACCAATAACTTAAATCGTGAATGTAAGAAGTACCCTCAATAATAGATATAAAAACATCAGGTCTGATAAAACCAACTTGTGGGTGTTTCCATCGAGAAAGAGCTTCAACTTTCATTACTTTTTGAGTTTGAGTATCGACTATCGGCTGAAAGTTTAGGTAAATCTCATCATTATTAAGAGCATTTAGAAAATCATTAGTAATGGTAAAGCGTAAGTTGGAGTATTCCATCATCTCAGCTGCAAATACACAAAAACGGTTTTTACCTAATTTTTTAGCTTCGTACATGGCAATATCAGCATGGCGAAGTAATTCACTGTGTGAAGAGTGTGTTAAATCGCCTATAGCAATACCAATACTTGCCGTTATTTTTACTTTTGTACCGCTAATAAGAAAGTCGTCATTGAATAAGGAAACTAATTCGTTGTATAAGGTTTCATCATTTATTTCTTCTTTGATACATATAACGAATTCATCGCCACCCAAACGGTAAGCAATTATATTGTCAGTCGATATTTTATTTAACCTCTTACCAACTTGCTTTAATACTTCATCACCCGCTTCATGGCCGAGGTTATCATTGACTGGTTTAAAGCCGTCTAAGTCTATTAGAGCCAAAGCTGTTTTGTTATTTTGAGGATATTCTTCTAATTCAGTTAAATCTTGAATAAACGCATTTCTATTAAATAACTTAGTGAGACTATCTATAATCGCTTGTTGTTTAAATTCTTTTTGATTAGATATTATTTTATTTTCATAACCTTCTATTCGGTGCAGGGCTTCATACATGGCAAATGATAAAGTATGTAATTCATCACTATTTTTTGTATTTTCAGGGGTACCTAATATTTCTTTAGCCTCTGTGTAATTTTTTGAGCCTATTTTTTCAATCACTTCTGTTAAAAGACGGAGTTTTTTTAAAGGAAAATAAACTAATAAAACAATAACAATAATAATACCAAAGGAGATAGCCGCACTATGGAATAGTATGCTTTGTTTCTGAGTTTCGTAGTTACTCATCGTTAACGTTACATCTTTAAAGAAAATGAAGGTTACTTTATTTTCTTTATGACCTGTTGTTTTCCCCCAAAGGTAATATTGTCTATTCGTTAGTTTATTATAATGAAGGTAACCCTTAACTATTGTTGCTAAATCTATTTTCTGTTGAGTTAATTGAGCAAGGGTATGTGAATGATTTGTAATATTAGTTAGAGCTTCAAAAGGGTAATTCTCACTTATATACGTATGTGTAAATGCAGGGGTTTGATTGATTAAACCAATGTCAATATGCAGTGATTTACTCGAATAAACAATTGAGGGGAAAAGCTCAGATACAAATGTTAATGATGCTGTTTTTCCATCTATCAATAATGGAATAGAAACCGCCATCTCGCAAAAGGACGCACAGTATATTTGATGATAGGGTTGTAAGTTTTCTTTAGCATTATGCGCTTGTGAAATTAAAAATTTAGGTAATGGTTTACCAAGTAATAAATTTTGCGTTGAGCTTATATAAAGGCTAGTTAACGAGCGATTAATTCTTATTTTAGGCCAAATACTTTTAAAATAATCAAATGACGATATTTGTTGTTTAGCGTTATTTTTTTCTAATAGGAAAAACTCTTCGGCAAAAAGAGTCAGTTCATCGACTCTATGCTCAAGTACTATATCTAACGCTTGATTTCCCTGTAATCTAATATCATTTAGTTCAGTTGTAATAGCTGTTTTTTGATTATAATTTGTATAGACATAACTCAAATAAAAGCTGATAAAGGCAATAGAAAAAAATGCAGCAATAGATTTAAATAATAACCCTTTCAATACCCATCCCTAAAATTATTAATTTAAAAGCTATAAATAATCTCAACAGCACTTAACACCCAATCTTTCTGCTCTACTGACTCAGGTACTTGATATGAAAAAGGAGGAAGCCAAGCGGACCCTTCTACATAATGCATATCTGCGATCACAGTCCAATTTTCATCGAATATATAATTGATACTAAACGATGAAGTTGATGCATTATTATACCAAGCTGGTTCTGTACCGTATGGTGTTATAAATCCATCTTTATAATCAGCTTTACGATATAATTGATCATATCTGAGTGTTAAATTAAGGGAGTTAGATGCTGCATATCTTAACTGCGCATAATAGCCCTCCATAGGACGATGATCATCAGGAGTGGGAGTTAAGCCTGACGCTATAACTTCACGATATGTATATTCAGTTGAGAGCTCTAATTTATTGATATTATATTGTAGGAAAGCTGAATAACTATTTACCTCTATTTTACCATCGATAATATTTGAGAAACTATTTCCTACTGGAAATACAGGTAATGCATCCGTAGGACTGCTGATATATTCAGGAGATACACTATTATAGGAGACTCCTACTATTAGGTCTGGTGAACTATAACGAATATCAGCAAGAACAACAGCTCCAGCGTCCCAGTCACCATTCATATTTTCACCTAAGGCGACACTGCTAAAGTTATTATCTATATTCAACTTTCCATAACTTAAAGTAAAATCAATAAAACCATTCAGTGCTTGGTGAGATGTTGATGCAAGAATACCGTCGGTACTGATCATAATATTACGAAACAAATCTAAATAAGCTGATTGGGGCATTATAATACTAGGGCGAGTCGTTGGGATATCTCTTGATAAGTTATATATGCCGATAGGTGCTTTTACCCGTCCAATAGATAATGACTGCTCAGACCCTGATAACAAACTGCTTGTATAATTCACATTGGCGTAATCTATTCTTGGTGATTTATCAGTAAAATGCTCACCAAACTCTCTATAGGCAATTTGACCTGAAAACGAAATATTATTGCTATATTCATAGGTTAAACTCAATGCACTTTCAATTATTTTGTTGCCATCTTTATTTGAATCGATAAAGTTATTATCCGTTGCATTAATATATCCAACACCAATAAATGCATTCACATAAAGATCGTCTGTTACTTTAGACAAGACGCTAGCGCTCATAAAGAAAAATATCAGGCTAATTAATAGTCGCAATAACATTATATTCCTCCTTAATTTTTGCCACATCCGACTTATCAATAAATACATAACCAATTGCATTATTATTATTTTTTATAAATCTTAATAAGTCTTCATGAGTAGTGAAATTTTTAGGACTTCTTGCCGTCCCTGAAAATATAGCTTGATCCCATAAACGCTTTAATTGGTATGGGTAATAATCAAAAATTTTCTGCGTAAAGCCAATCGTATCTTCTGAATTCATGGGTAGATGCGTTAATTTTACTTTTTGATTATTTGGCATAAATTTTTGTCTGAAGGAATATAAATTACTGACAGTTTCTATATTAACGTTTGTAATATTATCACTGACCAGAATAACCAGTACTTTACTGTCAGCTAGCGCTGGCGGGGTAAAGCAATAATATAAAGGCAATAACATATAAATTATTATTTTTAATTTCATAAAAAACACTTATACATTGTATTGTTGTCATAGCTTAATTTTAGAGCATCATAACGCTTTATGCGCGTTGAAAGAATGTTTTTTTAAGGTATGTTGAGATAATTTGTTTTTAAATCTAAAATTATTTCTTTTTAATACATAGGTAGAAAAGTTAATTTATTGGTAATGCATTGATACTTAGAGATAAATAGATCTGAATTTTCATTAAATGATTATATTGAGAGTTTCAACTGGGGAGCTTTTATATAGAAATGGTGCCGACTGCCGGAGTCGAACTGGCGACCTACTGATTACAAGTCAGTTGCTCTACCAACTGAGCTAAGTCGGCACATAATCTCTATACAAGAGCATTTTTTAACAGCGGTTTTCTTAAAAAGAAA
>JAWUWS010000123.1:0-13318 GCA_034111705.1 Psychrosphaera sp. | reverse complement strand
ATGGCAACTGACTGGGAAAATTACGCAGAGCACATGATTGAAGTAATGAATGCCGCTGAGTGTTTTGAAAATGTAGCCACAGATGGTGACTTTGTTGAACGTCCAGATCACAGGCCATTAACTAAATTTGAACAACGTGGTCACCGTTTAGGTCATGGCGTTTGGGATATTATGTTTAAACGCATTAAATAATAAAGCACAAAAATTGAAGTTAATTTAAAGACGCCTAATGTTAGAACGTCTCATGAGTCACCAAAAATAAAGAGTAAATATGTTATTTGCAGAAAACCAAGTTGTAGAACGTAATATTGATCACTTACCTGCGGGCAATGTGTTGTTATTAGATTTATTAAATGACGATGCTATTGCAGAATTCAGTGAGCAACGTTCCGACATTAATTGGTTTGGCTTCACTCCGTATGTTGACACCCACCAACTTAATAAAAAGAATAATGTTGTTTTTGGTGCTTGGCTAGAAGAAGAACAAGTTAACAATACCAAATTTGATGCCGTGGTTATTTACTTCCCCAAAACCAAATTACGTTTTGACTATTATTTGTCGATGATCTCAAAGCACTTAAATAAAGACGCCACCATATACATTGTTGGTGAGAAAAAAGGTGGCGTTAAAGGTTGTGATAAAGCATTAACTAACTATTGTGACGTTACCGCTAAATTAGATGGCGCACGTCACTGTATGTTGTTTACCGCCACTTTCAATAATCAAGTTTGTCCTAAGACGATGGAAGATTGGTTTAGTACCTCGGAAGTAACAGTAGAAATAGAAAAACAAGCAGTTACCGTTCAACTTGTTGCGTTACCAGGTGTGTTCAGCGCAAACAGTTTAGACAATGGCACTCAATTATTGCTCAACACAATCACAGACATAAAAGGCCATGGTTTAGATTTTGGTTGTGGCTGTGGAGTAATAAGTGCCGCATTAGCTAAACGTTATGATTGTTCTATGACGGCCATTGATGTTGATGCATTAGCGGTAGCTAGTAGCAACAAAACATTTATCGCCAATAACGTTGATGCCAAGGCAAAACCATCTAACGGATTATCTGCCGTTTTAAGCTCTGGCGAATTCTTTAAGTTTATTGTGACTAACCCGCCATTCCACACAGGCACAAAAACTGACTACACCATTACGGAACAACTTATTAAGCACGCTCCAAAAATGTTAAAACGTAAATATCAATTTTGGATGGTGGCAAATGCATTTTTACCTTACCCAGAACTGTTTAAACAACATTTTAAATACGTTGAAATTAGAAATAAAAACAAACGCTTTAATATTTATTATACAGGCCGCTCTTCCTAGTCGACGCGATCTATTCACTTTTAATAACATACCTAAAGCTAATACCTCTTATATAAAAAAATAAACGCTTTAATATTTATTACTCAGGGTCTAGTGTTAAGGTTAAATACTTAATTGAGCGTATATACAGTTAATACCAATTTGATTAAGTAAACATTTCAGTTAAGTATTTGAATAAGCCTTATTTGGAGTATGTATGATCTGCCTTCTAAAAAAACCTTGCCTCAGTGGCTTTTTATTCATACTCGCCTTAACGGGATTTGAAGTGTTAGCTGACAGCAAAACACTTAGTTGTTTACAACTGCCCTCTCGCATTGCTGCATGCCCTAACTTGGTCTATCGAGCAGTAAAAGATGTATCCACAAATAAAAATAAAATATTCTGTTTTTGTAAGCTAGATTTTGATTTGTTATTTAATAAAGATGTTTCTGAAAAACAAGCTATATTAAATCGCATGGAGTTAAAACAGATTTTATCTGAAACTAGATTAACCGAATTACAATTATTCAAAATGGTAAGTCGTTAAATTCTACAGGTAATTTATTGCATAACACCTAAACTCAGGTTAGATTAATTATTCAATAAAAATTAATTAGGTTTTTCCTGACCCAATTATTATTAAAGAAGAGTTGGTGTGGCAAAATTTAAGTCAAACGTATCTCTAAAGTCATCAATTACTACAGCACTTATCTCTATAAGTCTGTTGTCTTTGCTGTTTGCAATTTTATCTACCACTTTATACAGCAATGAAAAGAATAATACCGATGCCACTCGCTTTATTAAAACCATCTCCAACATTGTCTCCTTTAACTCGCAGATTTCATTGTCATCTAATAGGCGTAATGACCTAAATGACTTTTTATCTACCTTAAAAAAGGTAGATGAGATCAGTAACATTCATGTTTATCGAGTTAATGAGCAGACCGAAGAACTCGAATTTTTTGTTAGTTTCAATCAGCAAGGCGTACCGCCAATAGCACCTCAATTTGATAAAATAAAACAGTTATCTAACCCTGTATTTACTGACAATATCGTCGAGTATGGCATACCTGTTTTAAACCCAAAAACCTCGAAACGCATAGGCTTTGTTTATTTAAGAATGCAGCTAGCCAGTTACAACGATAGCTTTCTAAGCTTAGCTAATTACAACATTGTTGTAGCTGTATTTATTGCATTAATTGCATTCTTTACCTCTTTAATGCTCCGACGTCGCATTCTTTCGCCAATTAATACATTTATTAAAAATATTAAAGACCTCACTTATAACAAAGACTTTAATACTCAAATTAATAGCCCACAATTAACCGAAATGGTGCCATTAGCAAATTCAGTTAATGCCATGTTAACCAGAATATATAAGCAAATTAATAAATATGCTGAAGCTGAAAAAGAAATTACCGAATTAAACCAAAATTTAGAAGAAAAGGTTGTAATGCGTACACAAGCATTAAGAGATTCTAACCAAGGTTTGTTAAACGCATTAGAACAAGTTCATCAATATCAATCCCAGGTCATCCAATCAGAAAAAATGGCTTCACTAGGGCAAATGGTTGCAGGGGTTGCCCACGAAGTTAATACTCCTATTGGTTTAGGCGTAACAGCTTCGACTATGATGTCAGACAGAATTGACGACGTGAAGTTAGAACTTGAAGCTCAAACTCTTAGTGCAAAAAAACTAGAAAAATTTTTAGACGAAAGTAAAGAAAATACACAGATCATTTATCGCAATTTAAGCCGAGCTGCAGATCTTATAAGTTCGTTCAAACAAGTTGCAGTCGATCAAACAGCAGATACAGTTAGAAATGTAAAATTCAATGCATTTTTGCATGAAATCATTATGTCTCTTCATCCCACTCTTAAACAATCAAAACATGAAGTGGTGGTAAATTGTGACCCCGCTTTAGAAGCTAGCACTAAACCTGGACCTATTAATCAAATAATTATTAACTTAATAATGAACTCGATTATTCACGGTTTTGAGGATATAGACTCTGGTGTTATTGAAATAACGGTCGCGATAAAACGTAATAAGTGCCAGATTAAACTGTCAGATAATGGCAAAGGTATCGAAGAGAAAATAAAACAAAAAATCTTTGACCCATTTGTCACGACCAAGCGTGGTGAAGGCGGTTCAGGACTAGGTATGCATTTGGTATACAACCTAGTAACACAAGCGCTAAGTGGGAGTATTGAAGTGGAAAGTGAGTTAGGTCAAGGTGCCCACTTCACAATTAGTTTCCCTGTTAATAAAGTCTACGTTGCAGACTAGATGATATTTTTCTATTAAATAGCGCCTTATCATTTAGCTATAAATTAATCTCTTTTACCTTAGCGGTAATTTTTACAACTAACCTAAGTATGTCCTTTGTACAATTATCCTTCCTTAATACCCGAGTAATTTAATAAGGTATTTTTCCTGAATTACTTAATTTACAGTCAGATTTATGATATAAACGCGCCTGTCATTTAGTAATTACATTCCGAGTCCGTATCTCGCCTAAATGATATTTAATACGTATGAAGAATTTATTCAGCCCTCTCTTTGACACACGAGGGCTTTTAATGCTGACTAAATATATGACTTAATTGTCAAAATTGGAGAATCCATGCCAACCAAAATGCCTGATATAGCAAACCAAGCCCAAGCCCAAACAGAGGGTGTTTTAGACTGGGTAGGTATGAGTAATATAGAAATGCCAGTTATGGTAGATATGCAAGGTGAAACTCGTCAGGTTTCTGCTTTAGTTGAAGCATTCGTAAACTTAAACCAGCCAAAAGCGAAAGGCATCCACATGTCTCGCTTATATTTAATGTTAGATGAGCTATCAGTTGAGAGTAGCCTAAATAAAATCACATTAACTGAATTGTTAAATCGTTTTATTCAAAGCCATGAAGACTTAAGTGACAGTGCTCATGTTAAGTTCGAATTTGACTATCATATGCGCAGAAAATCTCTTATTAGTGGGAAGCGCGGTTGGAAAGCATACCCAGTTGTTATTACTGGTAACTTAACTCAAGGTATTCTTGATATTGAGATGTCGGTTAAAGTCCCTTATTCTTCAACTTGCCCATGTTCGGCCGCATTAGCACGGCAATTAATTCAAAATGCTTTTAATGATAAGTTTACAGGCGACGTTAGTGCAGAAGATGTACATCAATGGTTAGGCTCTACAGAAGGTATTGTTGCAACACCACACAGCCAGCGTTCTATTGCTGAAGTAAAAGTAAAACTAGCGGATGAAATTACCGAATTCCCTATTGTTGATTTAGTTGATGCAATCGAAAATGCACTACAAACTCCAGTACAAGCAGCGGTTAAACGAGAAGATGAACAAGAGTTTGCTAGATTAAATGGCCAAAACTTAATGTTTTGTGAAGATGCAGGCCGCAGAATTAAACATGCCCTTAATCTAATCTCAGGCTACCGAGACTTCTGGTTACGTGTTAATCACTACGAATCGTTACATGCCCATGACGCTGTTAGTGTTGCTAGCAAAGGTATTGCAAACGGTTATACTGCAAAATAAAACTACATATATATGCAAAGCACCTCAAGGGGTGCTTTTTTTATTATTACCTTTACATTTTTTGTAATTAAATTACAAAAATCAAACGTATATAATCATAAAACCTCTTCTTATACTATTTTATGAAATTTAATTTCTATTTATTCTAGAGTAAATAGACTATTTTAATGTTGACCTAGTATAAAAATCTAGCTATGTTGTTCGGCCGAATGCATTTTAAAAGACCCCATATGTGAATGTATATTCACATTAACTGCATCCATATTTCATATATACATAATAAAAAACGATAAAAAAGCGTTTAAAAATACATAATAAAAAGGCGATATAAAACGCCTATAAATGGTTGCTTGGTTTAGAGGAGGACACCAGATTGAATAACACTGGTTCTAAAAAATTACAATTAATGCACAACAGTCAAGATGTTCGTGAGAACTGTGGCTTTGGTCTAATCGCTCATCTTGAAGGTGAGCCTAGCCATAAAATAGTGCGCACAGCTATTACTAGCTTAGATAGAATGCAACATCGTGGCGGTATTTCTGCCGACGGTAAAACCGGCGATGGTTGCGGCTTATTAATCCAAAAACCTGAAGCGTTTTTCCGATCTGTAGCTGAAGAAAACGGTTGGCACTTAGGTAAAAAATTTGGTGTTGGTGTCATATTCTTGAGCCAAGATCCGATTAAAGCGGCTAGAGCCAGAAAGATCATTGAGCAAGAAATTGAACAAGAAACCTTAGAGATTATTGGTTGGCGTGTTGTTCCTACCAACCCTGAGATCTTAGGTGATATAGCTGCTGCATCATTACCTCAAATTGAACATGTGTTTGTCAATGCTCAATCAGGTTGGCGTAAAAAAGATTTTGAACGCCGCTTATACATGGCTAGACGAAGAATAGAAAAACAACTTGAAGATGACGAAGATTTTTATATCCCAAGTTTAAGTTGTTTGGTAACTATCTATAAAGGCTTAGTAATGCCTAAAGATTTACCGAAGTTCTATTTAGATTTAGCTGATATTAGATTAGAAACTTCTATCTGTGTGTTCCATCAGCGTTTCTCAACCAACACAACTCCACAGTGGCGTTTGGCTCAACCGTTCAGATTTTTAGCACACAACGGTGAAATTAATACCATTAAAGGTAACAGACAGTGGGCACAAGCTCATGAATATAAATTCCGCTCACCTCTAATTCCAGATTTAAAAGATGCTGCTCCATTTGTTAGTAAAACGGGCAGTGACTCAGGCTCGTTAGATAACATGCTTGAGCTATTCTTAGCCGGTGGTTTGGATTTATTCCGTTCTATGCGTTTATTAGTTCCACCTGCATACCAAAATCATCCAGCTATGGATGCAGAATTAAAGTCATTCTACGAATTTAACTCTATGCACATGGAACCATGGGATGGCCCTGCAGGTATCGTAATGACAAATGGTCGTCACGTTGCATGTAACTTAGACCGTAATGGTCTGCGCCCGGCTCGTTACACTATTACTAAAGGCAAGATACTTACATTAGCATCTGAGTCTGGTATTTGGGATTACACACCTGATGAAGTAATTGAGCAAGGACGTGTTGGTCCAGGTCAAATGCTAGCAGTTGACACTTATGTTGGTAAAGTTTGGCACTCTAATGAGATTGATAACGATCTTAAAGGTCGTCATCCATACAAAGAATGGTTAGAAAAAAACATTTGCCGCTTAAAACCTTTTGAAGAGTGTAATGGAGAAAAAATAGGCCAACGCTTATTTGATGATCAAACTCAAGCGGTTTACCACAAGCTATTTAACTACTCCTTTGAAGAAATTGAACAAGTAATAAAAGTACTTGCCAAAGATGGTCAAGAAGCAACTGGATCTATGGGTGATGATGCCCCTATGGCAGTAATGTCTAGCCAAAAACGTAACTTCTATGATTATTTCCGCCAATTGTTTGCTCAGGTAACCAATCCTCCAATTGATCCATTACGTGAAAATCATGTAATGTCATTGGCGACATGTATAGGTCGTGAACAGAACGTGTTTAATGAAACTTCTGGTTACGCGCATCGTGTTTTACTTGAATCTCCAGTATTAATGTACACAGATTTAGACCAGTTAAAAGAGTTTGATGAAGAGCATTACCATACTGAAACTATATCTATTCTTTACAATCCAGAAGAAAAGAACTTAAAAGAAGCTATTGAAGCTGTATGTAAAGCCGCCGTAGAAGCAGCAAGAGACCGTAACTCTGCTATATTAATACTATCTGACCGTGAAATAGAAAAAGGCCTAGTTCCTATTCCTGCGGCTATGGTAGTTGGTGCTGTTCAAAATACGCTAGTGATAAATCACTTACGCTGTGACGCTAATATCATTGTTGAAACTGCATCAGTAAGAGACTCTCATCACTTTGCTGTTTTATTAGGTTTAGGTGCAACAGCTATCTATCCATACATGGCGTATGAAACAGTAGAGCAATTTGTTGAAAATGGCAGCATAGATATTCCAGTTCAAGATGCCGTCATTAATTACCGTAAAGGTATTAAAAAAGGTCTATTTAAGATCATGTCTAAAATGGGCATATCGACTATTGCTAGTTACCGTTGTTCAAACTTATTTGAAGCCGTTGGTTTAGATTCGGATATAATGGCGCTTTGCTTCCCTAACATCACATCACGTGTTGAAGGTGCTAGTTTCGGTGATATCCATAAAGAATTATGTCTTACTGGTAAAGACGCATGGTTAAAGCGTAAGAATATAGCCCACGGTGGTTTATTAAAATACGTTCATGGCGGTGAATATCACGCTTATAACCCTGATGTTGTTCAGTCGTTACAAACGGCTGTTAAATCTGGTGACTATAGCGATTATCAAAAGTTCTCAAGCCTTGTCAATGACCGAAGTCCGGCTCATTTCAGAGACTTGATGAAATTGAAAAAGCAAACACCTATTTCAATCGATGAAGTTGATGACGCTAGCCATTTATTTCGTCGTTTTGACTCTGCCGCTATGTCTATTGGTGCATTAAGTCCAGAAGCCCACGAAGCACTTGCGCAAGCAATGAATAAACTTGGTGGAAGTTCTAACTCAGGTGAAGGTGGAGAAGATCCTCGTCGTTTTGGCACAGATAAAAATTCTAAGATCAAGCAAATTGCATCGGGTCGCTTTGGTGTAACACCTCATTATTTACGTAATGCAGAAGTGCTACAGATTAAAATTGCCCAAGGCGCAAAACCAGGTGAAGGTGGTCAATTACCGGGTGATAAAGTTTCTGCTGAAATAGCAAAGCTTCGTTATTCAGTACAAGGTGTGACATTAATATCACCACCACCTCATCATGATATTTATTCGATAGAAGATTTAGCCCAGCTTATTTTCGACTTAAAACAAGTTAATCCAAAAGCGCTTGTGTCAGTAAAATTAGTATCTGAACCAGGTGTGGGAACAATTGCTACGGGTGTTGCAAAAGCAAACGCCGATTTAATTACCATTTCTGGTTTTGACGGTGGAACAGCAGCAAGTCCTTTAACATCGGTTAAATACGCTGGTAGTCCGTGGGAATTAGGCTTGGCTGAAACTCACCAGGCATTAGTTGAAAATGGTTTACGCCATAAAGTACGAGTGCAAGTTGATGGCGGTTTAAAAACAGGTTTAGACGTAGTCAAAGGCGCTATATTAGGTGCTGAAAGCTTTGGTTTTGGTACCGGGCCTATGGTTGCCTTAGGTTGTAAATTTTTACGTATATGTCATTTAAATAACTGCGCCACAGGCGTTGCAACACAAGATGAAAACCTACGTAGGGATTACTTTGCTGGATTACCTGAAATGGTCGAAAACTACTTCATTGGCGTTGCCAGAGAAGTTAGAGAAATAATGGCATCTATTGGTATTACTAAGCTTGAAGATCTTGTAGGTCGTACTGATTTGCTAGAGATAATTGAAGGTAAAACAGATAAACAAAACAAACTACAACTTGCAGGCATTCTTGCATCAAGTGGCGTTAAATCTGAACATCCTAGTTATTGTGTTGCCAAAAATGAACCATTAGACAATGGGGATTTAAATCTTAAGATTGTTTCTGACACAAAAAGCGCTGTTGCTCGTAAATCTGGTGGCGATTTCTACTATGATATTAGAAATACAGATCGATCAGTAGGCGCGACACTATCTGGAGAAGTAGCAGATGCTCACGGCAATCAAGGTATGGCGACCGACCCAATTACCATTCATTGTACTGGCGTTGCAGGTCAGAGTTTTGGAGTTTGGAACGCAGGCGGTGTTTATCTTCACTTAACAGGTGATGCAAATGATTACGTTGGTAAAGGCATGACAGGCGGGAAGATAACGATTCACCCACCTAAAGGGGTTCGTTATGTGAGTCATCGTTCAGCCATTATGGGTAATACATGTTTATACGGTGCAACAGGCGGCTGGTTATTAGCTGCGGGTTGCGCTGGTGAGCGCTTTGCCGTAAGAAATTCTGGGGCTGTTGCTGTTGTTGAAGGCGTTGGAGACAATGCTTGTGAATATATGACAGGCGGGCAAATTGTTGTTCTTGGCGATATCGGTGTCAATTTTGGCGCAGGTATGACAGGTGGCTTCGCATATATTCTTGATTATGACGATCACCTTAAAAACAGATTAAATCATGAGCTGATTGAAGCACTAGATATTAACTCGTCAATACATGCAGAGAACTTACGTGGATTAATTAACCAACACTTTGAAGAAACGCAAAGTGAACGTTCAGGGCAGATACTAGCCGAATTTGAGCAATGGTTACCAAGATTCAAACTTATCAAACCTAAGACTTCAGATGTAAATGAACTGTTAGGTCACCGTCACCGCTCTTCTGCAGAGCTACGTGTTCAGGCAATGTAGGGCGAGGAAAAAATTATGAGTCAAAATGTATATCAATTTATCGACGTAAAGCGCATTGACCCGACTAAACATCCGGTTAAAGTTCGTAAAGAAGAATTTATTGAAATCTATCAGCCTATGCAAGAAGCACAGGCAAAAGGTCAAGCTGACCGTTGTCTTGATTGTGGTAATCCTTATTGTGAATGGAAATGTCCAGTTCATAACTACATTCCTCAATGGCTACAACTAGCCAACGAAGGTAAAATTATTGAAGCAGCTGAGCTGTCACATAAAACAAACAGTTTACCTGAAGTGTGTGGACGAGTTTGCCCGCAAGACCGATTATGCGAAGGTGCTTGTACACTAAATAACGATTTTGGTGCCGTTACCATTGGTAGTATTGAAAAATACATCAATGATAAAGCGTTTGAAATGGGCTGGCGCCCTAGTATTGAAGGCGTAGAGTTAACCGATAAAAGAGTTGCCATTATAGGTGCAGGTCCTGCAGGTCTAGCTTGTGCTGATGTATTAGTACGTAACGGTGTTAAGCCAGTTGTGTATGACAAGTACGAAGAAATCGGCGGCTTATTAACCTTTGGCATTCCTTCTTTTAAATTAGAAAAAGACGTGATGGTTCGCCGTCGTGAAATTTTTGAAGAACTTGGCGTTGAATTTGTTCTTAACACTGAAATTGGTAAAGATGTCGATTTTAAATCCTTATTAGATGACTTTGATTCTGTATTCCTTGGCGTAGGTACGTATAAGTATATTCGCGGTGGCTTACCAAATGAAGAAGCCGAAGGAGTTTATGATTCTCTGCCATACCTGATCTCTAATACCCGTAACGTAATGGGTACTACCGATTCTTGTATCGATTTCAAAGGTAAGAAAGTAGTTGTTTTAGGCGGTGGTGACACTGCGATGGACTGTGTAAGAACAGCTATAAGACAAGATGCTGACAAAGTTATGTGTGCGTATCGTCGTGATGAAGCCAATATGCCAGGCTCTGCCCGTGAAGTACAAAATGCCAAAGAAGAAGGTGTTCAATTTGTATGGAATGCACAACCTATTTCAATTGAATTAGACGCTGACGGTAAAGCTAATGGCGTTAAGTTTGTAAAAACACAACTTGGTCAGCCTGATGAAAATGGTCGTCGTAGACCTGAAGCAATTGAAGGTTCTGAGTACGTGGTTGAAGCCGATGCGGTTATCCAAGCATTTGGATTCCAACCGTTAAACTTGGAATGGTTAACACCATACGAAGTAGAATTAACAGATTGGAATACCATTAAAGCCAATGAAAGTTCACAATACCCTTACCAAACCACTAACCCTAAAATATTTGCCGGTGGCGATATTGTTAGAGGTGCTGATTTAGTAGTAACGGCTATTGCTGAAGGCCGTCAAGCCGCAGAAGGTATATTGGATATGTTAGAAGTTTAATGGTTCCAGCTGCGAGGGTCGAGTTATGAGCCGCGAGATTTTAGATTCGATAACTGTCGTTTAAGGTTAGATAACAAACAAAAAAGCCGCTTAATTAAACATTAAGCGGCTTTCTATTTAATAACTCTGTATAAACAAGGTTATTTATGATTCATCATCTTCAGGAAGAAGATCATCCTCTTTGATTGTTGCTTTTAATAACAACATATCACGAAGTTTCTTTTCGATTTCTTCGGCAATTGCCACATTCTCTTTTAAGTATTTAATACAGTTTGCTTTACCTTGACCAACTTTATCACCATTGTAAGCATACCAAGCACCGGCTTTATCAACTACACCATGCTTAACACCAAGGTCAATTAACTCACCTTCTTTAGAAATACCTTTACCATACATGATGATAAATTCAGTTTGTTTAAATGGTGGTGCAACTTTATTTTTAACAACTTTAACTCGGGTCTCGTTACCAATAACCTCATCGCCCTCTTTAACAGAACCGATACGACGAATATCTAAACGAACAGAAGCGTAGAACTTAAGTGCATTACCACCGGTTGTTGTTTCTGGGTTACCAAACATAACACCAATTTTCATACGGATTTGGTTAATGAAAATACATAAGGTATTTGAACGTTTAATGTTACCCGTCAATTTACGTAACGCTTGTGACATAAGACGTGCTTGTAGACCCATGTGCGAGTCGCCCATATCGCCTTCAATTTCAGCCTTTGGTACTAATGCAGCTACTGAGTCAACAACCAATACATCAACAGCGCCAGAGCGAACTAACATGTCTGTAATTTCTAGAGCTTGCTCACCAGTGTCTGGTTGAGAAACTAATAATTCATCAACGTTAACACCTAACGCAGACGCATAAATTGGGTCTAATGCATGTTCCGCATCGACAAAAGCACAAGTTTTACCGGCTTTTTGAGCTTCAGCAATGACTTGTAACGTTAATGTGGTTTTACCTGATGACTCTGGACCGTAAATTTCAACAACACGGCCACAAGGTAAACCGCCTATGCCTAACGCTATATCTAAACCTAATGAACCTGTAGATATAGATTCAATGTCTAAAGCATTACTATCACCCAATTTCATAATTGAGCCTTTACCAAATTGTCTTTCAATTTGCTGTAGTGCTGCGCCTAATGCTTTTTCTTTATTTGCGTCCATTACTGTCTCCGAACATGACTTGTTGTATTTGTTGATGTTGTTTCAACTTAACTATGCGACAAAGTATACTGTATAATTAAACAGTATCAATAAAAATTTATTATTATTTTAATTTAATTTCCAAAATACTCTCAATAGCCATATTTAATGCAGCTTTTACACTAGATTTCCTTACACGTTCTCTATCACCATCAAAATAAAAACATTGATTTTTTGTTGTTTGTTTAATCTTTTTATCCAGTAAGTACTGTATAAAAACAGCAATCCAAACAGTGCCTACGGGCTTATCTTCAGAACCACCACCTGGGCCTGCAATTCCACTAACTGAAATCCCTACTTGGGCATTGGCTTTATTGGCTGCACCTTGCGCCATTTCAATAACTGTTTGCTCCGACACCGCCCCATATTTGTCTAACGTTACTTGCTGGACATTTACTAACTTATGCTTTGCATCATTACTGTAAGTGATAAAAGCACAATCAAAGTAACTAGAACTCCCTGCAACTGCCGTTATCGCTTGGCTAACGCCGCCGCCAGTACAAGATTCAGCAGTGGTTACTGTCCAACCTTTATTTAATAAAGCGGTTCCCAGTTGTTTACTTAGCGATTCAATTTCAATCAATTCTCAATTCCTTCCACTTTTTACGAGACACCATGGTGCTGATCTGTGACAATATACAACATTAGTCACAAATTTCATTAAGCCAAATGTCGAATTTATTCAGCCCAGAAAATATCGCTAGCCACACACCTATGATGCAACAGTTCTTAAACATGAAAAAAGATCATAAAGATATTTTGTTGTTTTATAGGATGGGTGATTTCTACGAATTGTTTTATGACGATGCTAGACGAGCGTCTGAATTATTAGATATTTCACTGACAAAACGCGGTGCATCTGCTGGCGAACCAATTCCAATGGCTGGCGTGCCATATCACGCGGTTGATAACTATTTGGCTAAATTAGTACAACTGGGCGAGTCCGTTGCTATTTGTGAGCAAGTT
>JAWUWS010000122.1:0-8260 GCA_034111705.1 Psychrosphaera sp. | reverse complement strand
CATCCAGTCAGATTTAGCGTGTTGGTTTGACCCACGACCCTTTACCGTACCGGCTTTTTGCAAATGGTTCCCATACAGTAATACTTTTTCTGTAATGGTGGTTTTACCGGCATCTGGATGCGAGATAATCGCAAACGTGCGGCGGCACTCTATTTCTTTGTTTAACTGAACATCTGTCATTATATAAATCTTATATCGGAGTACGAATTAACTAACAGACTGTGGCTGAGTCATTGTGCTTTAGCTTGTCGTTAGTTGGAATTTTTTAATGGCGCGATTATACATAAGAGTTAGGAGATTGAGTAGTAATGCATCACATCAAATGACAGAAATAAGACAATAAATACGATTAATTCTAACAACTTGTATACTTGTTAAAATATAGGACAAATCTTATCTCAGAAACTCGCTCGTTTAGAGCCTTCATTCATCTTGTTATTAACTGTTTGATGTGTATTTTTTTATGATGATTTTGATCATCACTTGGCTATCATCAATGGCTTTATTGAATTGCAAAAGTTGCGTATCAGAAAATAAATCAGGTCTTAACATGTAATGAATACTATCGTAATTTACGACCATTTTTGTATTCTCAATGTATTTTGAATAGTACTTGTTTTTTAGGAGTGACAAGCCAGTTAATTCATCTTCAATTGCATAATTCACCCTATCTTTTTTTAGCATATCAAACCGTTGTTTTGCTAACGTTGTATTGACAACAGCACCTTTATAACGGGTTAAAAAAACATCAAAATCATGACCGTAAATACTTCCTTGATTGATGGCAATGATGCTATTTTCTTGATTTAATGTTTCTAGATATATATTAATATTACTATCAAGAACAAAAGATAAGCTTGGAGATTTTTTTTGTGCAAACACGACCATTCTTTCGTCTCGGTATGTTTGACTAAATGTTGCGTACAATGCTCTATTTGGATGCCAAGTCGCACCAATCAATAAATCAACGCGTTTATTTTTTAATTCTTCAAATGCCCTACTTGTAGAAGGCATTTCAACAAACTCTCGACAAAAATCAGTTTTACTTAATATTGTATCTAAAATCTCAACTTCTAAACCAACAACCTTTTCACCCGACTTATAAATATATGGGGGCCAATCATAAGTACTTCCAACTCGGATTGTTAATTCACAAGAAACAGAGGAAAAGCTAAAAATGAGAATAAAAAACAACGTAATTTGATACATAATACTATTAATTCCGAATTGCTGTTTCAACATCAAGCTCTTTTCAAAGCTAACTTAATACTTTGTGTTTTAATACAATCAAGGGTCGTAAGTTTTTACGTAGCTACAATTGGCATATTTATTTACAATATATACATAAAAATACAGACTACTTATGAACGACACTAATATAATTTCTTTATAAATTAAAGAGCTTGCCGTACCCCTATGCCATCGTAATAATAATTTAGGTCAGAGCACTTTGGTAAATTAGTGCTAAGGGCTAAGAAAAAGACTTTTTCATTAATAATGCAGTTTCTCTGTCGGTAGTATTAGGCACTGAGTAATACTCTTTCCTTTTTCCTGTTATTTCAAATCCGTAAGACTCATATAAACCAATCGCCTTACTATTTGATTCTCTCACTTCTAAAAATAGGCTCATTGTATTTAAACGTTTTGCATACTCAATAAGGTGTGTCATTAGCTTTTTAGCTAAACCTTTACCTTGATGCTGCGGGGATATACAAAGATTTTCCAAGGTCATATCACCAACAACAAACTCAGCAAAATAATAACCTAATATTTCACTGTCTTGCAGCATGTAAAAGTTATGGCTGCGGGCATTAAAGCTAGACTCAAATATTTTTTGTGACCAAGGCGATAGATGCGCTTGTTGATCAATATCCACCAGTAAAGGTATATTTGCTTGATTTAATTCCAATATTTGAATTTTTGACACGGGATTAACTTTCTGTGGTTAATTGAGGAATATGAGGTTGTAACAGCAACCAAAGTTCTTTTTTCTGTAACAGGGTTAATTCATTTGGCAAAGGTGAGGTGATAATCGTACTTTGCTCAATAGATTCCATCTGTACATATTGCGCTTGTATCTTAGGTGCTATTTTCCAAAATACATGTTCCGACAACTGAGCCACAAAAGCATCAAGGGCTTGTACTGACAATTTCACATCTGGAAATACCACTTTTAAATCAGTGATAAATTCAGCAGAACATTGTTGCCAATAATCTATAGCGGTAGATACTTGTACAGAAGGTTGGCTCACAGATGGAGTTGTTATTAATTTTTCTGTAACTGGGTCGGTTTTGATAGAGCTAGGAACCGGCCTTGGTCTCATTACAGGAGTTTGTGGACTTACTTTAATTTTTCCAGGAGCTTGAGGTAGCGCATCCTTTGCTTGTTGCTGTTCGGGTTCTTGTTTTGGATCTTGATACGCACTATTAAGATCATAAGGAGTGACCCCTAGTTCAACTAGACATTGCTGTTGTAATGATGAATACAAAAAGACGCTCTCAAAATCAAAAATGAACATAAAAACAGTAAAGAATGATAGTAATGGAATTAGATGTTTAATGGAATTGAAAACTGGTAAAGCTAATACATAACTTTGTATCTCTTAAATTCAAGTATCTCTTAAATTCAAATATCAATAGATTAAGTATGTACTATCAAGCAAGAGTCATTAGACTAAAGCTAGCTTCATTTATAAAAATAATAAAACTAAAATAAAAACAATAATAAATACTAAAAAAGCTCAGGGGATGCAATGAACACAACTAAACTCTCATCTATCGTTATCTTATTTGCTACTTTATCTACAATACTGCTTTCTTCACATACTAAAGCGGATAACAAAACGTCACAGAACACATGGCTTAAAGTGGACAACTTTGAACAGCCAAATGCCATTAACGATTGGGTAAAGCTAGATTTAGAAAACAATACCAAACCATTTATACCTTCACCACAAGTGACCATAATTGAAAGTGAATCAAATACAAAGAATAAATACTTATTAAAGAAGCCAGCTAAAAATGGGGTTATTGGAAATAGAAAAGCAATCACAATAAAAAAACTTCCTACCACGATAGAAGTTGGCCAAATATACACCCTTTATACTCGCATTAATGTTGAAAGTTTCCCCAACAACCACTCATTTGGATTAAGCAATTTATCTATCCCGGAGATCACTAAACAAAATTACAACGCATTTGAACCTATGATACGAGTAACCGATAAAAAAGAATCAAACGGTTATAAAAACAGCGGCGCTTTACAAGTGCTAAAAGCTTACAAAACGTATGCTGATATTGCAGGTGCTAAAACAGATAACAAAGCCGCAAAACCTTTAGAAACCAATACTTGGTATGAAATCTGGTATATAGTCAACAATAAAACCATCAAAGACGGTGGGCAAGGTTATGATCTTTATATTAAAGGTGGCGAGTTTACTTCTCAACAATTGGTATACAAAAATGCCACATTTAGAATGCGCAGAGAACAAGCTCTTGGTTACTTTATAACGATTACAAACACTGGCTCAAAAAAGAAACCATACGGAAATGGTGGCTTGAGGTACGATGATATTTATATGTCAAAAGGGATTGTTACTAGTACACCAAGAACATAAAAATAGGTCACTTAGTTTTAAGATTGATTTAAAATGTCTAGCTTAAGCTAATGACTAGCTATTGATTAAACAACAGCTGAGCTGTCTATCTCTAATATCTGCTCTTTGATCTTCTCAGCTTCTGCTGTGAGCATCGCATAACCACGTATATTACCATTACGTTGTGCAAGCATCGCTTCTTCAAGCTTCCGGTCGTATAGCTTGTTAAGCTTTTTGGTTGGGTCTTTTTTTAATTTATTTTTAAAAAAATCTGAAAACATATTAATTATCTCTACTAATTTAGTACAAGATAAGTATATACGTATGAATATAGGTTTTGGATTAGTTTAAAACTAAAAAGTGTGTATAAAAAGCTTAAGGAAGTAAAAGTAAAGGAGAAGAGGTAAAGCTAAAAGCGCACAACTTTATAGCTAGCTTAACCTCTTCAAAGTCTTTTATCCTAAATAATATTAGTCTTGATATTTTTTAACGTTAGTTACTTCTGGATAAAATTTGTCTGCAGAAACAATGTCATTTGCCATATTTGACAACCATTCTTTTTGAACATTTTTATTGTAATTCAAATATAGTTTTCCGTCAGTAATACGCCAAACTTCAGGATCAGTTCCTGCCGTTTTACCACCTGACATAGCCCAAGCGCAGTAACCACCGTATTGAGCAGCGTACTTTGTAGGTTCTTGTTTAAATAACTCTAAGTTTTCTTGGCTGGAGAATTTCCAAGTAGCATCTCGCCAAACAGTTTGAAACTTTTCATTACCTTCAACAGGCTTGCCTTCGGTAAAATAAGCAACCGTATCATAACCACTGATAGCAACATTGTTGAATAGCCCTGTACTTATAGCATCATCCGCAGCAAAGGCAGAAAAAGTAAATAACGTAGAAATAAGTAAGAGTGTGCGTGATATTAGTTTTGTCATTTGTAGCTCCAATTAATTAACTGTTTAATTAAACCGTGGTTTTAAGGAAATAATTTCATTATGTAGGATCTTATTTACCAAATAGTTAATTTATTGTAGTTACTATAAAAAATACCACGCGCTAATTTTACCGTATTTTTAATGACCCACTCTTATATTAATAATCAAACACTGTATTTACTGTTCATCTAAAAACGCTATATTTGGGTTATTGGCAATCACACTTTTGTCTTGTTTATAACACTCAGCTAATGTTGCTTTAGTTTTACTGTTGAGAAATGAGAACTTCTCATTTGATTCTGAGACTGGATACTCTTGGTATATTTCATCACATATTTGCGACCAATCTTTTGGCTTTGACTTTAATTGGCTCATCATGGTTTCTACTTTCTCTATCGCTTTATAACTCGGAGTCATTGTACTTTTAGGAGGAGAAATCAAAGGGATTTCTATATTATCATTTCCTATAAAATGGCTTATTACTTGGTTTGAGTTGTTCTTATAGTGTTCTTGGCTCCAAACTGTAATTTTATTGTTTGAATACTGAGATAACTTATCTATAAATGGCAGCCAACTAGCCTGACAATTATGTAGTAAATCCTGCATCAACCTTGATTTTACATGGCATGCACGTTCTGGATTACGGCGTAAATATGTTATATAAGAACCAACAAATACTTCAGACAAGTCCCTAATAGAAAGATTTAATTCAACAGAAAAACATGGATCAATGTAATTTAAAAACTTTATTCTTTTTAAAGATTTATGGTAAATATCGAAGCTACAAGCATCCCTAACACTACCAATAATATTTTCATCTGAACGTAGAAATACTTCTGATGTTTTGTTTAATGATTGAGATGGTGCTATTAACTTTTTACTCACCATACGGCTTGAAAGCCTTGTCGGAGGTATTTGGCAAAAGGATAAAACCCTAGTGTATTTTCTGGCTAAACTTAAACGTTTTCTTGTTTCCGCCAGCAATTCGTAATTTATACCTATCCTTTGTAACTCTGGTTGCAGTGTCAACAATGTATCTTGAAAATGTGTCGTTGCCGTTTTATGGGCTCCCAAATGTAATTTTAATAATTTTCGTTCCACTCTACGTCCCATAAACAATTGATGATAAAGGTGATTATCACACTCCATGATTAACTTAGTAAATAAAAATCTCCCCTTTATTATTTTGTGGCGTTAAAGTGAAAGTATACTTCTTATTTTGCTTTTTATTTCTTGATGTTATCTCAATAATTCTGTGTTTTTTTGACAAGCCAAATAAATCCATATTTAACTTAATGTCATTTAATGGGCCAGTTACTGTATAACGTCCAGTAATAGTCACATATTCTATATTCTTTTTCTTTTCCTTTTTAGTATGTGATGCTTCTGACGTATGCGAAGCTTCTGGCGAAAGTAACAATCCGTCTATGGTAAATATAGATTTACCATTAGATAAAACTACTTTGTTTTTAATTTTTTTAGACACTTTTTTACGACTATTAGTAAATTCAAGCATACTGATAATGCCATCTTTATTACTATCAACATTATAAAATGCACTCATAGGGATAGAGAGCACCATATACACTTTGTCATCAACTATATTTAACGTACCGCGTTGCTCCACCATCATATGAGCATATAAAGAGAACGGGAGGCTCAACAATCCCAACACTAATGTGCTCAATGTACTATTTATTAAAAACATCTTCATAACCATAATAAAAAAACCTGCAATTGATTGAGTTAAGTAACATTACTTGAGTAAGTTAAAGCTCGCCTTTAACACAGCGTTGAAAGTACGGATAAGAGTCTGTTGCGTAATAATGATAAATGCCGTCAGGAAATTCAGGTGTTACACCAAAACGACCATTACATTCATCCAAATCCCCTGAGCCTTCAACATAGTCCCAATCTTGAGCGAATGTCCCTAAAGAATATATATCGATAGATGGTCTACTGCTACTAACTGTTGTAACGTGTTGATAGCTGCCTTCCATAGATTTGAGTTCAGAAGTTGCATCCTCTGCATCGGTATAACCGTAACGAGCATAAATTGGAAAACCATCTGCAGCCCAACCAATTAATGTCATGGTAGAACTGTTACCCCCCTGTAAAGTGACAAAGCCTTCTGGCATACCATGGTAATGATAAGTACCATCTGGTTGTACATGGGCGTTATTATCGTCTGTACCAAAATCAAAATAGTCTTGACCTAAGGCTTCAATACTCCAACTGCCGCTATTATCGCCTAAAGAACAGTCATCACCAGAGTCATCACAACTGCCACCGGTGCCTGCGTCAATTTTCACACCATTTAACACAAATCCTAACGTCCCTCTTGGACCGCCTAGTTCAGTCGCATTATTAGATTCAACAGGAGTCAACGTATAACTTTGAGATATGCTTTTTTCTTCGATAGTATTTGGGTTATCAGGATTAGGAAATGTACCAACTTCATGATCTGGCACACCATTAGCAACTAACTCACGGCTAGTGCCAGTACAACTCCAATCAGAGCTACTGGTTAATTGCACAGATTCAGAGTCATTATATTCACTGTAAAAATATTCACATAACACTCCGTCAGTACTCTCTGTCGTACCTACACCGTTATCATCTGTTGTATCAGTACTATCTACGACTTCAACATCATTGTTATCAATATCAGTGGTGTCATCATCTGCACACCCAATGAACACAAGAACTAGAGACAAAAGTGCATAGTCTTTTATCGTGCTTATTTTTGCTTTTAATGTTTCAGGCATTTACATCACTCCTAAATTAGATTCGTTACTCTAATCAAGAAATATGCACCAAGTGTGCAAACAAAAAGGTTTTATAGAGGGGCAAGCTAAACGATTATTTGAAGCGAACTTTAAGAGAAAGTAAGCTGAAGTGGAAGATTGGATTGGAGTTGAACTTAACCAAAACAAAAAAGCCTATTAGAGCTAACTAATAGGCTTTAACATTCAGACAATATAACTAGATTGTTAGGTTACTTTAGTTTTTTTAAACCAATAAAAATAGCAATAACACCACCGGCCATGCCAGCCCAAGCTTCAATTGGTGTATCACCACTTAACGCTCTGGTAACTTGAGAGCCAGCTGCATCATATATATTGTATCCCCACGCAGCTAAAGCAACGCCTACAACAATAAGTACGATACCGATAAGTCTATTATTCATTTTCACTCCAGATTTTTATAATTTTATTTGTTTAAATTAAACACAGGTTTAGAAAACACCTATACTCGCATAAACCACGAAAAATAACAGAGTCATCGAAAATAATTACAAGACGATTAGCCCTGTCCATATTATTTACCAAATCTAAATGGCTTCTAACGCTAGCTCTAACATAGTGCGAATTTGTTTTACTATCTTCTGTTCAATCTCAGGTTCAAATTGTTGAATTCTTGGTGTGTGAATATGACCAGTTGGAATAGTTGAGTTAAGTTGATCTCTTAACCTTATGCTGCGATACGATATTTCATTAGATAAATAACCGCCGCCAGAACCATTCACCGCAATATGACCGTTCAGCTGAGACAAAGTATGAGGCTCAATATCTTTTGGTTCCTGTGAGTTAACAATGCTAGTGACTTTATGATTATCAATCACTTTATAAGGCCCTTTAGCGAGTTGCATTTGCTTTATAGGCAAACTAAAAAGCACAAACTCTTCACCCGGTAATGGCGCATTGTGGAGTTTGGAAATAATAG
>JAWUWS010000121.1:0-19650 GCA_034111705.1 Psychrosphaera sp. | reverse complement strand
TCTTCTGTTTAATCAGATTCTTCTGTTGACTCAGTCTCTTCTGTTGACTCAGACTCTTCTGTTGACTCAGACTCTTCTGTTGACTCAGACTCTTCTGTTGAGTCGTTAGCTATATCTTCAACTTCGAGGCCATCATCAAGGTCGAATTCATCAATGACATCATCTGTGCTTTCTATATCATCTGTGCTTTCTATATCATCAGAGTTTTCTATATCATCAGAGTTTTCATCTAATAAGTTTTCATTTTCTAACGCTTCATCTAACAAACTTTCAGTCTCATCTAGAATATCTTCGTCTAGAGCTGGTTCACCTGTATCTATATCTAGTTCTTCAGTGTTAAGACCTAAGTTATCAATATCGAATTCACTGGCTTGAGAATCATCATCCGCTAGATTCTCTAATACGCCGTCGATATCAAACCCTTCAGTTTCATCTGAATCTACCTCACTAATTATAACTTCTTCGGCTTCTTCTGATTCAGAATCTAATAAGTTGTCAATATCAAAGTCGTCTTCACTATCTAATTCAGCGTCATCCGCCACCTCAGCAAGTTCATCTACTAGATCTTCTGATTCAGAATCTAATAAATCATCAATATTAAAATCATCTTCACTATCTAATTCAGCGTCATCTAAATCACCTGAAAGCTCATCTGTTAAGTCTTCTGATTCAGCATCTAGTAAATCATCAACATCTAAACCATCTTCATTTTCTAATTCAGGTGCTTCAACTTCATCCATTAATTCATCTATAGAGTCATCTGATGAATCAGCGTCCAATAGACCATCAAAATCATCGTCAGATTCTAAATCAAGACCAAGTTCATCGTCTGCATCATCCGTATTAATACCTAACTCATCCATGATCGCATCAACATCGTCAACGCTCGTATCTAAAATCTCATCTTCGTCAATGTCACCACTGTCATCTTGCTCTAATAATTCTTCTATGTCTTCTGGGCTTAATACGTTATCAACGTCTATCTCTTCTTGTTCCGTAGCGTCTTCATCACTGATATCTGGAATAAGATCTTCAGCTACTTCATCAACATCGTCTTCCACTAATAAGCCATCTAAATCATCATCAGCTAAAGCATCAAGATTTAGATTATCGTCTAGTAACACATCATCATCGGCTGATAACAAACCATCACCTGATAGCAAATCTTCTTCATCATCAAAAGAATCACCTAATAAATCAAGTTCATCGTCCGTATCGAGTTCAATTGCATCATCAAGTGAATCGTTTAAATCTAAATCAGATAACGCATCATTCAAGTCATCCATTGAGTCATTAGATAAATCGACATCAGGATTTGCTTTATTTCCTGAATTTGATGAGAAGTCTTGATCTAATATTGACGGTGTATCCAAAAATAGATCTTCATCCGCTTTAGCTTCTTTTTTACGTAAATAGTGCACAGTCCCAAACAAAACTAACAATGCAGGTAAAACTGAAAGTAAAATCATGCCGAACGTCGTTTTGAAAAACTCAGACAATTGATTACCAAAAGATTGACTCTCTTCGAATTCTTTTGCTCTAGCCATTTCAAGCTGAGTTTGAGTCATATCTAGTATTCTATTTAACTGATCAGTTAATAGTTGTCTATGTTCAATTTCAGCGGTTAAATCATTTTCTAATAAGCTTAATTTATCGCCAAGTACCGTTAGTTTATTTTGATTAGTTTGGCTTTCTTCTAAAACTGACTCAATGGTTTTTACTGATGTGGAAAATTTTTGTTGTAGATTATCAAATTTATTGGATTGCTCTACACTGGCTTCCTGAATTTTTTCAGTTAATTCTGCTTTGGCTTGATTTAGATCTTCTTGTTTTGCATCTTCTATTGGGCTTAATAATATTTTTTGACGGCTAGCTGTGAACGTACCGTTCATTCTTGCCGCCCATATCTCATCGTCAGCATCAGCTCTGCGTTTAGCATAAACAGGATCAATAGCTTTAACTTCATCGTGGCTAGGTATATTTATAAAAGAGCCTGCATAAAGGCCATTTAGGTTATCGAATTCAAAAGCTTGAGGGTTTTTATTTAAGATGGCCATCATAACTTGATGGACTGTAACGTCATTTCTAAAGCGGAATTTATTGCCTAATTTCCATATTGAATCTTGTTTGGAGATCGGCCCATATTGAACACCTTGCGCACCGTAATCTACCCCTTTAGGGCCTCTTAACTTCGATTCAGCTTTAGCAAAAGTTTGACCAGCAAAAATGCTAGTAACTATTAGAACAATAAGGATTTTAAGGCTTAATCGCATTAATCAATTTCCAAAATATTTTACAAGACACAGTATACAAAAATTATTAAGAACAATCATTGCTCCCAATAAATCAAAATACAAGTAAATTTAAACACTATTACAATTTGAAAGCAAAGCACATACCAGTTTTATTAAAAACGGGCGGTTGTTACTAAAATAAGAAAACTTTATTTCGCATATTGTATCGACCAAAAAAAAAGCCTCTTTAGTTTTATTAAAGAGGCTTTTGTTAAATTAAGCTAGTGTTACAAATAATCAGCGATAAGTACTTCTGCTATTTGAATACTATTTGTCGCTGCACCTTTACGAATATTATCTGCAACTACCCACAAGTTAATACCATTTGCATGTGAGATATCTTCACGTACGCGTCCAACAAATGTTGTGTCTTGGCCACTGGCATGAGTAACTTGAGTTGGAAAGTCTGCACTGTCAGGCATTAATGTTACGCCTGGAGCTTGCTCAAGTACACTTTTCACATCATCTGCCGTAACAGGTTGGCGTAATTCAAGATGTATTGCTTCAGCATGACCATAAAATACAGGTACTCTTACCGCTGTAGGGTTAACACCAATAGAGTCGTCACCTAAAATTTTATGCGTTTCCCACACCATTTTCATTTCTTCTTTGGTGTAACCATTATCTTCGAATACATCAATTTGAGGAATAACGTTAAACGCCATTTGCATTGGGAATATTTTTGACTCTACAGGACGACCATTCATCAATTGTGCAGTTTGCCCGACCAATTCATCAACGGCAGATTTACCTGCACCACTTACCGACTGATAAGTACAAACGTTTATACGGTCAATTCCATATGCATCATGAATAGGTTTTAACGCTACTAGCATTTGGATGGTCGAACAGTTTGGATTAGCTATGATATTTCTATTTCTAAAATCGGCAACCGCATGTGGATTCACTTCTGGAATAACTAAAGGAATATCAGGTTCATACCTATAATGTGAAGTATTATCGATAACAACACAGCCTGCTTCAGCTGCTATTGGAGCATATTTTGCTGATACATCGCCACCAGCAGAAAACAATCCAATTTGAGCCGTACTCCAATCAAACTCATCAACATTTAATACTTCAACGTCTTTACCCTTGAATTTAATTGTCGAGCCAGCCGAACGAGAACTGGCTAGCGGAAATAACTCCCCTACCGGAAAATTTCTTTCCTCTAAAATTTCAATTAAGTTTTGACCAACTAGTCCAGTGGCACCTAATATTGCCACATTATATTTTTGTTCTGACATTTTAATACTCTGTTATTGAATGTGTTTATAGGCAATGTTTTTGTTTATTTTAAACTGCCTATAAATAATTATTTAAATTCATTAATATATTAGATCAAAGCTACCGTCTAGACGTCTAAACGTCAAACCCTATTTTCGAAAAATTTAATCCTTTTTCATTATTAGTTATACGTTCTAATTTCAATGATGACCACTCACGCCTTGTTGGGTAGTTTTTACGTAACCAATCAAAGCCATTCACCGCTAGCAAGTTTCTAAAAAGCGCATCATCGCGTCTTGGGTCATAAACCAAATGAATAGCCGATTTTAACTGAGTGTCACTGGTATATTCACTGTTTAGCTTAAGATGAATCACACTAGGTGTTGGTAACATATTTTCTAATTTTTTTTCAACCGGCAAGTTTAAATGCTGACAAACCGCTTGATACAACATCTCTGTACCCCGTGCCTTACCTTCTAAGCTATAACCAGCAATATGGGCGCTGGCTATATCTGTATATTGAATAAGTTCAGTTAACAGATTGGGTTCATTTTCCCATACGTCTAATACTAATTTTATAGCTAATTCTTGGTTTATTTCTCTATACATGACTTCATCAAATAAAGCCTTATTATCAATAACTTCACCACGACTAGCATTGAGCAAACACACGTCTTGTTTTAATAATTTAAGATTATTTTTATTCAATAAATGGAAAGTCGGATTATTACCACTTTTTGTTAATGGAGTATGAAAAGTGACAATATCGGCATTACTTAACGCATATTCTAACGTGACAAAGTCTTCATCTTTTGGGTCACGCTCTGGGTCACACAATAATAAATCAACCCCCAGCGCGGTTAATTTTTTCTGTAATGCCTTACCAATATTACCAACACCAATGATTGCAACAGTTTTGGTCTGAAGACTGAAGTCATACTTTTCAGCTAAAACGTATAAAGAAGAAATTACATACTCAGCAACTGAAATTGCATTACAACCAGGCGCAGAAGTGAAGGTAATATTTTTTTTCACCAATAAGCTTTTATCAATATGATCTTCACCTATGGTCGCAGTGCCAACAAAAGATAACTTATTCGCTTGAGCTAATAACGCTTGATTAACTTTAGTAATCGAGCGAACTAAAAGAATATCCGCATTTGTTACTTGTTGAGCAGTTAACTCCCTACCTGGGAAACGAGTTATATCGGCAATATCAGCAAAAAATTCATCAGCATATGGGATGTTTTCATCAATAAATATATTCATTCGTCATCATTTTTTTGAAATATAAAAAAACCTGAAACATCATACGATATTTCAGGTCTTTAAGAACCAAATAAATTTTAATTTACTCAAATCAGAACGTTAAGTATTTTTTAAACTTTTTGGAATACTAACGTTGCATTCGTTCCGCCAAAACCAAAGCTGTTAGACATAGCAGTCTTAATATCTGCATCCGTCGCCTTTGTAATAATATTTAAACCTTGCGCTTTTTCATCAAGATTTGAAATATTAATCGATGGAGCAACAAACTTGTTTTCCATCATCAACAAACTATAAATAGCTTCATGAACACCAGCCGCACCAAGTGCATGACCGGTCATTGCTTTAGTCGCACTGATCATTGGTGAATTACCACCAAATACGTTTTGAATAGCGCCTAACTCTTTAACATCGCCAACCGGCGTACTTGTTCCATGAGTATTTAAATAATCAATTGGACCGTCAACGGTTTCAAGAGCCATTCTCATACAACGTTCTGCGCCTTCACCAGATGGAGCAACCATATCAAAACCGTCTGATGTTGCACCGTAACCTACAATTTCAGCATAAATTTTTGCGCCACGAGCTACAGCGTGTTCGTACTCTTCAACAACAACCATACCGCCACCACCAGAAATAACGAATCCGTCACGGTCTGCATCATAAGTACGCGACGCTAATTCCGGAGTGTCATTATATTTAGTTGATAACGCCCCCATAGCGTCAAACATACCCGCTAAGGTCCAATCTACTTCTTCACCACCGCCGGCAAAAACAACATCTTGTTTACCTAATTGGATTTGCTCTAATGCAGCACCAATACAATGTGAAGACGTTGCACAAGCTGAACTAATTGAATAGTTAATGCCTTTGATTTTAAACGGCGTAGCTAACGTGGCTGAACAAGTACTGCTCATAGTACGAGGTACTTGATAAGGTCCTACACGTTTAACGCCTTTTTCACGTAAAATATCACACGCGATTATTTGGTTTTTAGACGATCCACCACCAGAACCAGCTAATAAACCAGTACGAGGGTTAGATACTTGCTCATCGGTTAAACCTGAATCATCAATTGCTTCTTGCATCGCGATATAAGCATAAGCAGAGGCTTCCCCCATAAAACGCATCGCTTTACGGTCAATAAGTTGAGTAACATCTAAATCAATGTCACCAGATACTTGTGAACGTAAATTATATTCTTTGAATTGCTCTGATGCGGTAATACCAGACTTACCCGTTTTTAAACTTTCTAAGACTTCGGCTTTATTGTTACCAATACTTGAAACAATACCTAAACCAGTAATAACTGCTCTTTTCATTCTGAATTCCTAATCTGTATCTTAAAGATTCTTAACTTTTGCCGTATTCTACCTGTATTTTTTTTCTAACTGGTCTAATTTCAGCGAACAAGTGTTAGCTGAATAATAATTGCATTTTGACAAGATAACAATTAATTGTGAAAAACAGATTACCTTTGCCCGTTCAAAACATTACCATAGAAAGATTAACATGCTAATTTTCTACAGAACCAGCATCAATTAAGAGTATCTAACTATAAAATGAATGCAGAATTATTTAACAGTGCGCCCTTATTTTCAAAGGAAATCGACTCACAAAAAAATAACCATAAAATTGCAATCATTGGTGGTGGAATATCATCAATTTGTTTGAGTTATCATTTATTTCAACAGGAACCCAGTTTAGATATCACTCTCTATTGTAGCGATAAAGAACTAGGAACTAGAGGCTCAGGTAACAAACAAGGTGCTATTTATCCTTTATTACAAGGCGGGAAATTCTCAGTACTGGCTGAGCTTTATGCGCAATGTTACCCTTTTGCTATTAATTTTTATAAAGAGGCTAATAAGCTAGGTGTTCAGTTCCCTCATCAATGGTGCGGAGTATTACAACAAGCATTTACACCAGAGTTAACTAAGCGGCTACTACAAATAGCCACAGAATGGCCTGCACATGGTCAATATATGTCAGCGGAACAATCATCCACTATTGCTAACTTACCTTTGCCATTTGAAAGTTTATTTTTCAAAGACGGCGGTTGGATTTCCCCAAAAGAGTTTTGCCAACATACCGCAGCGTATTTACTTAAACATCATAAAATGCAAATTATTGTTAATAAAAGAGTTACTAAACTGCATCAATCAGAAGCCCATTCATCAGACTCTTTTTTATCAAGGCCACGTAAATGGCAACTAGAATCTGAATCAAACACATTAAAGGAAGAGTACGACCAAGTTGTTGTTTGCTCAGGCCACTTAGCTAATCAATATAAACAAACGAGTCAATACGCCATTGTGCCAATTCGTGGGCAAGTTTCTCATTTAAGAGATAAAACGCCAGCATCACTATTATCAACGGTACTTTGTCACAAAGGTTATATGACACCATTACATGGCCAAGTCCAGTGTTTTGGTGCTACTTTTGACAGAGATAATAATGATGAAAGCACTAACTTAAAGGACAACACCCGAAACTTAATCCAACTACAAAAAGTTTATACACAACAAAACTGGGCAAATGAATTAATAAAAACTGATATAACAGGTCAGAATGCGGCTATTAGAGCCACAAGCCAAGACCATCATCCCGTTGTAGGTGAAGTAATGAGTGATCAATGGGTGAAAACCAATGTTGATCAAAATAATGGGAAACTAAAACGTTTAGATAAGTTAAAAAAACAGAGTTACCCAAATTCTGATCATTATGGTTTATATATTATGACGGGACTAGGAGCTAGAGGGTTAACAACAGCACCTCTAATGGCAAAACACTTAACCGCCCTAATGTTAAATCGTAAGAGCACACTACCAGAACGCATAATAAAGTCTATTTCACCAATGCGATTTCAAGTTAGAGAATTGAAAAGAAATAAAACAGTTTAAATGTTCAAAACAAACACTCAACAAAGTCAATATTTGGCCGATAGAAATAATATTGTCTCAAACATCTTTTAAATTGCTCGCTAACTAGATTATTGCCAATAAACATCCATACTAAAAATAATATTTCTTTCAAAAACATATCTTAGGTACGCTAAATGAATATAGATGCTTTATCCAAATTAATGTCTAAACACTTAACGAAAGTATTATTAGTTCCAATTTTATTATTAACGTTTGTGATCAGCGCTGATTTAATTAAAACCAGTGTCGAGATTCAACACGCAGTACAAACTGAACATGATGTTGTTGTACTCAAGTCTCTTCTATCGGCTATACATGAACTACAAAAAGAAAGAGGTTATACAGCTATATTCATGAATTCCAAGAGTGAAAATGGTAATGAATTACAAAGACAAAGAGCTGAAACGGTTAAATCTTTTAAAGAGCTGACACAGGCATTTAATACAATTAAAGTAACGCCTTCCGGCTCAAAAATCCTTAAAGAATTTATAGATGGCTATAACAAAATAAAAAACCTACATAAGAATATTGATGCTAAAAGTATAAGTACATCTAGTGCCATCAGCCAATATACTCAATTAAACGACTTAGGTTTACATTTTATAGGACAAACATCAAAAAATACTTATGACCCCTTAATCGCCACGGAATTATTTTCTGTTTATAACTTAAGTAGCTTTAAAGAAAAACTCGGTATTGAAAGAGCAATATTGAGTGCAGTATTTGACTCTGACATCTACTCTAGAGAGTTAGCTGACAGACATTTATCAATAATGACTAAACAAGAAGTGTTTAAAAAAGAAGCCTTAGAGATTGCACCAGCCAAACTAGCGTCTCTTCTACAAAACTCTTTTGACGCTCCAGAAGCGGAAGCTGTTAATAAATATCGTTCAAAAGTAAAATCACAAGACTCTAATTACAATACATCAGCTAAGCAATGGTTTAATACATCGAGCAATTATATTAATTTACAAAGTAAAACTGAAACCACATTACTAGATATAATTGATAAAACGGCGATCAAAAGTATTGACGCATCTAGGTCTTTGTTAATTCGCCAAAGTTTGATTTTAATTATTGGGTTAATAGCAACAGTCTTGCTTTATATGGCATTAAGACTACGTAAAAAACAATCTCTTGAAATTGACAATACGATTACACATATCTTAGCTGATAAAAACTTAACCCTTTCTATAGAGGTTATTAGTGAGGATGAATTAGGAAATATAGCGCTAAACGTAAATCGAATTTTGAAATTAATTGGTGATGACTTTTCCAGTTTCAGTAATACATCCAAGAGCATCACAGTTTCAATACATGAAACCGCAATAGCGATAAGTCAAAGTCAATCCAACTTATTGTTACAACAATCAAATGTACAAACTATCGCATCTGCTGCAGAGGAAATGAGCACAAATGTACAAGTCATATCTGAATCAATGAAGGACAACGCAAATAGCGTAAAACAAGTATTAGAAGAGTCATTATCTGGTAAAGAATCCGTTGAAGAGGCTGTGACTGTAATTAGACGCTCTGCCGATGAAATGTCTATTTCTGCAGACTCTATTGAACAGCTCAATCAAAGAGTTGGTAATATTTCCTCAATGGTAGAGATGATTAAATCAATCGCAGACCAAACCAACCTGCTCGCCTTAAATGCAGCAATAGAAGCAGCTAGAGCCGGTGAGCAAGGAAGAGGATTTGCGGTCGTAGCTGAAGAAGTGAGAAATTTAGCCAAACGAACTCAAGAGTCTACAGAGGAAATATCTAGCTTAGTATTAGAGCTACAAGAAAGCGCAACTAAGTCATATGACGTTATCAATGCAGGTAAAGACTCTGCAATCTCTGGCGCTGAAAAAGCAGCTCAAATAGAACAAGTATTGAATACTATCGTCGATAAAATAGCATCTATACAAGAGGTCACTGACTCTGTATCTATTAATACCAGCGACCAAAGTGATGCAATCTTAGAAGTAAATAAAAACATCCTGACTATTTATGAACAATCTAGTGAGAATGTAATTGGCGTTGATAGTGTAGCCAGTGAAGCTAAAAACATTGCAGCCTCAGCGATGGACATGGATGACAGTATCGATACCTATAAACTGAATAACATTATTAGTATTGATGCTCAGATGGAAGAGCTAAAAAGACGCGCAATAGAGTCAGCAAATAAATTCAAATAACTATCTATAGAAATAACTATGCTTGAAAGTAAAAAAACCTAATCATTTATGATTAGGTTTTTTATTAGCTAATTTATAGTGACTAACCTTTATACCTACTAGCTTAAATAAATAGTTATTCCTAACAGATAGGAAAAACTACAATCAGGCTTAAGGCTTAACCATTTCAACCACAACACGTCTATTCGCTTGACGGCCTAACTCTGTTTGGTTTGATGCCACATGACGTTTTTCACCAAAACCTTCTATCTTTATTTTGCTTTTATCTATTCCCGCATCTATAAACAACTGCTTGATTTGCTCTGCACGTTTAATCGACACTTGTAAGTTTTTCCAGCGACCGCCCCAAGAATCACTGTAAGCCCTAACGGTAATACCTTCAATTTCATTATCGTATTTTAAGTATTCTCGGACTTTGGCTAATTTAACTTTAGACGGTTTATCTAAATCAGCGCCACCAAACTCAAAATTCAAATCTAGTTGAGCAATATCGGTAAAACTGTATTTTAATAAGTTATCCATGCAGCTTAAAAAATTATAATACTTATCAGCAAAGTTAGTGGCCGACAATGCGACGGCAACTCGGTCATGCTTATTATGCCAATCGGAATAATACAAGGTTGGGAAATAGCCTTTTTCTAATTCAGTTAGCATTATCCATGCAGACTTCTCATCCACTTCGCCATTAAACTGTTTACGCCATTGCATAGTCGTAATTTGCTTAGAGGCTACACCTGGGCGCCATTGAGGTGGAACCGACTCAATATTAGCTAAGCTATAATCAGCTGGTAACCGCATCATGTCTAATTCAAATTCCAAGTTAGCTATTTTACCCGCTTCGCTTTTAAACACCGCATAGCCATAATTAGGGATTTCATGAGTTAAATCACATTGTAGTTTTGATTCTGTGGTGACATTCCATTTAGAATTAGCCAAAGAACCAGAATAACGGCGATAATCGCCATGCGCAGAGTACGGCAAAATTTGGCATGAGATTGCCACTAGGATAAAAATGTTTTTTATTTTATTCATACTCAACTTTTATTTAATCTTTTGTTTAGCTCACGTTAACTTACTTAAGTAGTTTATGACTCTATGTGCGATATTCCATTAATTTAGAATATAATTTATATTCAACTTAACCTAAGCAATAAAAATACCATAACGCATAACAATAAACTGACTATTAGCTATAAAACATAATATTAATAGCGGCTTTAAAATAAACCTCATCACTAAATGTGCCAAATTATGAATAATGCCGATGCACAAAAAACTATTGCATGAGATAATACGTCAAATTCATCAGAACCTGGTTAATGCTTTGTCAACTAATTCAAACTCAACAACAAACACATCTAATACAACTAACGATGTTACCAAAGTAGAATCTAAGGCCAAAGATCCCAATTTATTGTCTTCTCGTTTTCGTGGTTTCTATCCTGTCGTCATTGACGTTGAAACCGCTGGTTTTAATGCTAAAACTGACGCTCTACTAGAAATAGCCGCGGTGACATTAAAAATGAATGAAGATGGCGTGTTAGAAAAAGATCAAACATTTCACTTTCATGTAGAGCCTTTTGAGGGTGCAAACATTGAACAGGCAGCCATCGATTTTAATGGCATTGACCCTTTTAATCCTTTACGCGGTGCAGTCCCAGAAAGTGAAATGATAAAAGAAATTTGCAAAGCCGTGCGCAAAGGCCAAAAAGAAGCGGGCTGCCAACGTTCTGTCATCGTTGCTCATAATGCAGCATTTGATCATGGTTTTTTTATGGCAGCGATAGAGCGTGAAAACTACAAACGTGTTCCTTTCCACCCTTTTGTTACTTTTGATACCACTTCTTTTGCGGCTTTAACACTGGGGCAAACTGTATTAGCACAAGCATGTATCCAAGCAGGCTTAACTTTTGATAATAAAGAAGCCCACTCTGCTATTTATGATACTGAAAAAACCGCTGAGCTATTTTGTTACATGGTAAATAAATGGAAAGAGCTTGGTGGGTGGCCATTAATAACATCAGATGAAAGTTAATTTCACTTAAGCTGTTTCCAAGAAGGTTTTAGCTTGTTAAGGTATTATTTTGTCAGAACAATAACTATGTTATTCTCTGGCGTAAGTAACAAACGTAATTTTAATTAATATAGTATTCAAGGTATATGACAAACAAATCAGATTCTCCAACAACAACTCGCCGTGGTATTTATTTGCTCCCGAATTTATTAACTACTGCTGGTTTATTCTCAGGCTTCTTTGCCGTTGTTTCTTCCATGAATGGAAACTTTGAAGCTGCTGCTGTAGCTATTTTCGTCGCTATGATCTTTGATGGTCTAGACGGTCGAGTCGCCAGAATGACAAATACACAAAGTGAGTTTGGTGCTGAATATGACAGCATGGCTGATATTGTTTCATTTGGTGTCGCCCCTGCTTTAGTCGCTTATAACTATGGGTTAAGTAGTTTAGGTAAATTTGGCTGGTTAGCTGCATTTATATATGTTGCTTGTGCAGCATTAAGACTTGCGCGTTTTAACACTCAAATTGGTATTGCTGATGGACGTTACTTCCAAGGCTTAGCATCTCCTGCTGCTGCTGCTGTAATCGCGTCATTAGTTTGGTGTGGTGTTGGTTATGATGTTAGTGGTCACGATTACAGTATACCGTTAGCTATTATTACCGCATTTTGTGGTTTACTAATGGTAAGTAACTTCCGTTACAGCTCATTTAAAGAAATAGAATGGCGCGGAAAAGTACCATTTGTTTTCGTACTACTAGTTGTATTAGTATTTACATTTGTTGCATCTAGTCCTGCTGAAATATTACTACTTGTTTTCGGCTTATACGCAATTTCAGGGCCTATCATTACTATTAAAACAGTAAAGAAATTAAAGCTAGAGCATGTTGTTGGTGACAACAATGATGAAGAGCTTAATCAAGAAGATAGTTCGAAAAAAGAAACAGCTAAAGAAGACAAAAAAGATTAATTATTTAAGTTAGGGGCTGTTTACCTTTCATTTTTTGCAACGCTGGCGGCTATTTGTTGCATCCAGCGAGGCAGAAGACTCGCAAAGAGTGGCTCTATTTAAGTGTCTGGCTAAAATAACAAGAACGAAGTTGGGGTGACAAATAGACCCAACCCACGGGTTGAGGTTAAAACAGCCCCTAATCTATTCTAAAAAAACCTACCTCTGTGTAGGTTTTTTTATATCCATTTTTTATTATACCTGCTCTTATATCTCCCTATGATAGCTTCTAATCCATCTTGCTTTTACATTATAGTTACCTTCAATTACAACTCCACTTTCACCATACAACAATCTCACAAGCTATTGATTGATAGTAATATGAGCACTATGGATTTTGGTCTATATCTTAACGGTAAGAAGTTAGCTTAGTAGAATGATTACGATTGAATATATAAGAAGAGATGTGAGAATTGTACTTACACAAGCTAACACCTATAACGTTAAGTTAATGTCTGACTAGACATAATTAAAGTACTTAATAGATGTTAGGTATTTACGTTTAATCTAGACAGATGATTTAATTTATAAAAGGCTGTAAATAAAACAATATACCTGCTGCAATTATGCCAGCTACAATATCGTCTATCATTATGCCTAAACCACCGTGTACATGTTTGTCTAACCAGGATATAGGCCAAGGTTTGATAATATCAAAGAAGCGAAACAACACGAAACCAGCTAGTACATTCATCCAAGTAAACGGAACAAAACACATGGTAATAAAGAAACCGGCAAATTCGTCCCACACTATCGCTTTATGATCGTGTACACCAATATCTGCTGCTGCTTTGCCACAAATATATGGGCCAACCAGACAAGTGATTAATGTAAATAACCAAAACATCCAGTCAGGTGAATAAACAAAACAAAGATAAAAAGGAATAGCAGCAATAGTACCAAATGTGCCAGGACTAACTGGCAATAAACCACTGCCAAAACCTGTAGCTAACAAATGTACTTTATTACAAAGGTTGAATTTATTCTCTACAGCTGGAGTTGTCATTACTGATCCTCAGACGAAAAATGTTGATAACCATTCATATTTGGCAGCGGATATTTTTTATCGGCTTTCATTAAGCTAATTCCACTATCACCACCTCTTACTTGACCAATACAAGTAAATCCAACGCCCATTGACGTTGCATTTTGCTCCAAATATCCTTTCTGCTCTTCTGAAATAGTAAACAGTAATTCGTAATCTTCACCGCCGATTAATGCCATAACTGTTGCACTGTCTTCGTCTAAAGTTGCAGTTAATGCGGTTGATATCGGTAAACTGGCTACATCTATTTCTGCAGATACATTTGATGCATTAAGGATATGAGACAAATCTTGAATTAAGCCATCTGAAATATCTATCGCAGACGTTGCTACACGGCGAATAACTTGACCTGCGGCTAATCGTGCAACAGGGTAGTTAAATTTTAATTCGGCTTGTTCTAAATACTCAGCTTTAACTTGTACTTTATTCAATTTTGACGCAACCGTTAACGCAGAATCACCTAATGTTCCGGTTACATAAATCCAGTCTCCTGGTTTAGCTCCGCTTCTTAATAGGGCTTTATTCTCTGGCACAAAGCCATTTAAACTCACCGTTATTGCTAATGGCCCCTGAGTGGTATCACCGCCAATTATTTGAACATTACAATACTCAGCAGCATCAAATAATCCTTGAGTAAACTCTTCAATCCAGTCTTCATCAACCGTTGGTAAAGTAATAGCAACGGATGCCCATGCAGGCTCAGCCCCCATAGCGGCAAAATCACTTAGGTTTACAGCCAAACAACGATGGCCAATGGAACGCGCAGATGTATTTGGGAAGAAGTGAGTATTTTCCACCATAGTATCCGTGGCAGTAACAAGCAGCTTATCTTGCGGTACTCGCATTAGGGCTGCATCGTCGCCTATCCCTAACACTACATCCTTGCGTTTAGGCCCACGCTCGGAGAAATATTTCCGAATGAGCTCAAACTCTTTCATACCAATTTCCTACAAAACATATATTTCTTAATTACACTAAAGGTACGCGTAAATCTTTCAGCGCTTTATCCAATACACCATTTACAAAGCGATGACTGTCATCTGCACCAAACTTTTTGGCAAGCTCTATGCCTTCATTCATTGCAACTTTATAAGGCACGTCAACACGGTATTTAAGTTCGAATGCAGTTAAACGTAAAATTGCTTTCTCAATTTGATCAACTTCTTCAAATGGACGCTCAGTATAAGGCATTAAAGCAACATCAATTTCTTTAAAGTGTGTAACAACACCACGAAGTAACTCTTGGAAATATCCCACATCAACTTTAGTGACGTCGTTATCTAACAGCATTTGTTGTTCAATATCAGACACTAAATTTTGGCTTAACTGCCAAGAGTAAATAGCTTGAACCGCTAACCCTCTGGCTTTTCTTCTTTCTGCTGGTTTCATTAAATGAGGATCCTAAAGTTGAGCCATAACGTTGACCATTTCAAGCGCGCTTAATGCGGCTTCGCCACCTTTGTTACCAGCTTTTGTGCCGGCACGTTCAATGGCTTGTTCTATACTATCTGTTGTGATCACGCCAAATGCTAATGGAATATCAAATTCCAAAGATACGCTTGCTAATCCTTTGTTACATTCGCCAGCAACAAAATCAAAGTGCGGAGTACCACCACGAATTACTGCACCAATAGCAATAATTGCATCAAATTTTCCTGACTTAGCCATTTTCTTAGCAGCAACAGGAAGTTCATAAGCACCTGGAACATAAACAACGGTAATATCATCATCGCTCACTTCACCATGACGGTCTAATGCGTCAAGCGCACCATCTAATAAACTGTCCACAATAAAGTGATTAAAACGTGAAACTACAATCGCAAATTTCTTGCCCGTAGCACGGAAGTTACCTTCAATTATGTTCATTTGTAAACCCTACTATTTTACTTAAAAAATTTTGCGCGATAATAACACAACAAAATCTTTGATGTTAGGGATAAGCTTTCTAATACCTAGGGTATTTAAACTTTGATCATTATTCACTTACGTATTCAGTTACTTCTAAACCAAAACCTGATAACGCATGGTATTTTTTAGGAGAGCTTAACAGTCGCATTTTCTTAACGCCTAATTGCGCTAACATTTGTGAACCTACACCAACATTACGAGACGTTCCCGTCCACTTTGCAGGCGCTAATGTTTCACCAGAATCTTCAGCTTCAAAACGTTTTACAATATTAATCAAGTCAGCGGTATCTTCTTGTTTACCTAGTAAAACAAATACACCGCCTTCTTTGGCAATTTTTTCAAGCGCGCTGTCTATCGCATAACTTCTATTAACCGCTCGGTCTGACGATAAAAGATCGCTAAAGGTATTCTGTAAATGTACACGAACCAAAGGTGCCTCTTGAGCAGTAATATCACCTTTAACTAAAGCAAAGTGAACTTGCTCATCAATTGTGTCTTTGAACGTATATAAATCGAACTCACCAAATTTAGTTGGTAATTTGCATTTAGCAATACGCTCAACGGTGGTTTCATTTAAATTGCGGTATTCAATTAAGTCGGCAATGGTGCCAATTTTTAAATCGTGCTTTTCAGCAAATACTTCTAAATCTGGACGACGTGCCATCGTGCCATCTTCATTTAATATCTCTACAATGACACCTGCATCAATACGTCCCGCTAAACGCGCTAAATCAACCGCAGCTTCTGTGTGCCCTGCTCGAGTTAATACGCCGCCTTTTTTAGCCACTAAAGGGAATATATGACCCGGCTGAACTATGTCAGAAGGTTTTGGGTTTACGGCAACAGCTGCTTGTACAGTACGAGCTCTATCTGCTGCACTTATTCCGGTTGTTACGCCTTCAGCGGCTTCAATAGAAACCGTAAAGTTAGTAGCAAATGCGGCATTATTATTATCTACCATTAATGACAAATTAAGCGCAATGGCTCTTTCTTCACTCATTGGTAAGCACACTAAACCACGCGCGTGTGTAACCATAAAGTTAATATGTTCAGGCGTTAGCATATCTGCTGCCATGATCAAATCGCCTTCATTTTCCCTATCTTCGTCGTCCATCAATATGACCATTTTGCCATGACGAATATCTTCAATTATTTCTTCAGGGGTATTTAATTTCATTTCTTCTACCAGAATCGTTTAAATCTTAAATGAAGGTTTTATTTCAAAAAACCTGACTTTGCTAACAAACCCATAGTGACACCGTCGTCTGATTTACTCACCAAACGTTCTACATAACGGGCGATTATATCAACTTCTACATTTACTGCAGCACCTACTGTTAACTTTTCTAATGTTGTTTGTGAACTAGTGTGCGGCACTATGGTTAATTTAAATTGCTGTGCTTCTACTTCATTAACCGTCAAGCTCACACCATCTATGGTGATAGAGCCTTTTTTTACCACGTACTTTGCAATCTCGTTTGGTAAATCGAACCATAAATCAATTGCTCTGCCATTATTAACGACACGAGTTAATTTGGCCACAGTGTCAACATGACCACTGACCATGTGTCCACCAAATCGAGTGGTTGGTAACATGGCTTTTTCTAAATTAACTGACTGCCCAGTTTTATAATGAGCAAAGCCTGTGTGTTTAATGGTTTCATTTGATACATCCGCAACGTACCCGTCGTTTAATAACTCAACGACCGTTAAACAAACGCCATTGGTGGCAATACTGTCACCGAGTTTCACATCTGACAAATCCAGTTCGCCACTGTTAACTTTAACTTGGTAATCGCCACCTTTTTTTACTAACGAAGTGACATTACCAATTGCTTCAACAATTCCTGTGAACACAGATTATTCCTCAAATTTCTTTTTAACATAGCTTTTATTAACATAGATTAGGCGTATATCTTGACCTAACTGAACAGTCTGCTTTAGCTGTAACTCAATAACTTGCTCCATACTGTCAAATGGCCCAACAGGCATAATATCTTGCGAATTTGCCCCCATAAATTTAGGCGCTATATAAACCATTAATTGTTCAAACAAACCTTGTTGGACAAAACTAGCCGCCAAGGTTGCGCCGGCCTCAACCCACAAATTATTAATTTCATTTTTGCCACACCAATCCAGTAAAGCATCAATAGCAAAGCTGTTTGAAGCTTCATCATAAGGAAGTTGAATGTAGCTCACATTATTGTGCCCACTTACAGGTAACTTGTCCGAGTCTTTTCTTACAATAAAAATTGATATATCAGATGCTCCTGACCCTGAAAGTGAACCACCATCAAATAACGCCAGTTCACTCTGGCGTTTTTCATCCAACTCGCCACGACTATCTAAAATTATTTTCTTAGGTTGTCTTATCTCTGTAACTACGTCTGTGAAAGGATAAGAAAAATTAAGTTGTTCTTCACGCACATTTAATTTGGCGTCATCGGCAATTACAGTTTTTGCCGTTGATAATATGGCACATGAATTAGCACGATGTGTTTGTACATCGGATCTTGCTTCTGCGCCTGTTATCCATTTACTTTTCCCGTTACCAAGAGCTGATTTCCCGTCTAAAGACGAAGCCATTTTAACTGACACAAATGGACGCTTATGTTCCATTCTTGATAAAAAACCTGAATTAAGTGCTCTTGCATCTTGCTCTAACAAACCAAGTTTTACATCAACCCCCGCTTGCATTAATAACAATATGCCTTTACCTGCAACTAATGGGTTGGGGTCTAACATAGCGACAACAACGCGCTTAATATTGGCGTCTATTAACCGATTAGCACAAGGAGGTGTTCTACCAAAGTGACTACAAGGCTCTAACGTGACATAAGCGGTAGCATCTGTGGTTTGTTCTGGTGTTAAATTAACTAATGCATTAACTTCCGCATGACCAGTTCCGGCTTTTTGATGCCAACCTTCACCGATAATTTGATTGTTTTTCACAATAACGCAGCCCACATTGGGGTTTGGGCTAGTGGTGAATCGGCCACGTTTCGCTAAATTAATAGCATGCGCCATAAACTGATGATCGGCTAAAGAAAATGTCATAATATTTTTACTCAAATAGCTCTATTCAAACAGCTTAGATTGGCGTTTACTGAGTTCGGTTTTCTTATCAGCTTGTTGGCCAATTTTTGCAATTTCTTCACCAAACTCTTTAATGTCTTCAAATGAACGGTACACAGACGCAAAACGAACATAAGCGACTTTGTCCACCTGCACTAAGCTATCCATAATTAAGTTACCGATAAACTCTGAGCTAACTTCACGTTCACCTGTCATTCTTATTTCTTTTTTGATGCCTAAGATTAATTGTTCTATTTGTTCAGTACTTACTGGTCTTTTTTCAAGCGCTCGTAAAATACCAGCGCTCATTTTATCTTCATTAAACGGTTCACGCTTACCATCACGTTTTACCACTTTAGGCATGACTAATTCAGCCCCTTCAAAGCTAGTAAAGCGTTCATTACATTGATTACATTCTCTACGACGACGAACCTGAGAACCACCGCCAACTAAACGAGAATCTATTACTTTAGTTTCCGTTGCTGAACAAAATGGACAATGCATAAATATACCTACTTGTATTTAAAGTGATGGTTATAACGATTTAATCAATATAATGGTTACTACAAAAGCAAATTACAATTGTAAATAAGCATAAAAAAACCGCGATATTCGCGGTTTTAGTTTAACACAGCTAATGTGCTGTTTTCGAGCAACTATTTAGCTTAACTTTTGTACTTAGCTTGTGTACTCAGCTAATGCTT
>JAWUWS010000120.1:0-8086 GCA_034111705.1 Psychrosphaera sp. | reverse complement strand
GAATAGTGTTAGCTGTATTGCTGTTGTAAGTAATCAACAATGTCAGAGGACTCGTACATCCACTGCACTTCACCCGCTTCATTTTCTATACGTAAGCAAGGTACTTTTACTCGACCACCACCTTCTAATAACTCTTGGCGACTTAGCTCGTTACGTTTTACATCATGAGTCGCTATGTTTAATGATTGACGTTTCATTTCACGACGAACTTTGACGCAAAAAGGACAAGATTTAAAGTGATACAAAGCTAACTTCGCGGTTTTACTATCCACTTCTTTTTGTAATTCTGGAGTACGTTTTATGCCTCTTGGCGTTGTGATCCAATCTAAAAATAAAATGATTGCACCTAGTATGATTCTTATTAATTTCATTAAACTCTCATATTTTATGGAATACAGTTATGGGGGATTTGAACTGTTAGCATTATACCTGTGCTCATAAATCTTTCCATGTTTGAATGCAAGTAATCTGTGTAACAGTTAACGATTTTTTTATAGGCTTAACTGCTCATGTAAATGCTTAATTAATTCTTGAGGCTTTTCCAGAGGCAGCATATGTCCGTTACCTTTGGTACTGACGAAATGACAATTTGAGCTAACTTGATTTAATTCATTTAGCCAAGCTGTGTTTACTAAAGGATCATGTTCACTGTAATAAAATGTCATTGGTATATTAAGCGCTGATAATGCTTGTAGGAGATCGTCTCGTTCACTTGTATAGGTCATTTGACTTATAAGCTCATCAACACCTAATTCTGCATCCATTTGCTTGATGGTATTTACATCTTCTTGAGCGTCATTACCAGAATCTAACAATTGTAACGCACGTTTATGACTGACGCCGTTGTACTTATTCACTGTAATAAAGTGAAGTAGTTGTTGGCGTTGTGATGTCTCTTTAGTACTTAACGCACAAGGACTGTTACCTACAATAAAAAGCCCTTTTACTCTATTAGGATAATTAACTGTAAAATAAGAGGCGATATAACCTCCCAGAGAAAAACCTAATAAATACACTTTCTTTTCTTGGAAAAAATCATTTAACCAAACAGCTAACTGTTCAAAGTTTTTATTGGGTGGTATTGGGATATGTATAAACTCAAATTTGTCTTCGGCACAAGTAATTAACTTGTGCCAAAGCTTTTCGTTACACATAGTACCGGGCAATAAATACACTTTATGTTTCATAATTATTTTTATTCCCGATACGCTCCATTTAACCTTGTTGATAGGCTAACTTAACTGGCGAATTAACTCGTTTGGTGTCATTTTTAATAATGAACGTGTACTAATTGTGCCAACAAGCGCAACAAATACAGCGCCTGAAACAGGACCAATTAACCATAGCTCTGGATGCGGAACCCAATCCATATTAAACATTTGAGACTGTAATAAATACAAACTTACTTCCGCCACTAGTGCTGCAATTAAACCGGCTATTGCACCTAAACTTAGAAACTCAAACGTAATAGCATTTTGGATCATTGAGCCCTTAGCACCAAGGGTACGGTAAATGACCGTTTCTTTACGGCGTTCATCCAACGAGCTTTGCACTTGAGCTAACAAAACTAACGTGGCGGCTAATACTACAACCAGCAATACAAAACTGATAGACACGGATACTTGCTCTATCACTGCTTGGATTTCTTTAATCATAGCTTCAACATCTATGATACTAAGTGTAGGGAACTGCTTAACGAGTTGATTGACCCACAACTTATCTTCTTTAGGAATATAAAAAGAAGTAATGTAGGTTGCTGGAAAATCAGCTACAACATCATTACTAAAGATCATAAAGAAATTTGGTTGGAAGCTGTTCCAATTAACATCTCGTATACTCGTTACATTAACTTCAAGTTCTCTAGCACCAATTAAGAATCCCAACTTGTCACCAAGTTTAATGTCCATACGCTCTGCAACGCCTTTTTCAACAGACACTTGATTTAATTGACCTGCAGGCATCCACTCGCCTTCTAACAAGGTATTGTTCTCTGGAAACAACTCCGTAAAGGTTAAATTAAGTTCTCGGCCAATTCCTCTGCGACCTTCTGATCCTTCATCGCTTTGTTGCTCAGCGTCTTGTTCAGACTCTGACTCAGTTTGTTGAGCATTTTCAATTTCTCCTGTCTTTTGTTCAGTCTCTTGTTTTAAGCCAGCCTCATTTTCACCGCTGGTTAGTTTTGCGCCAGAGCTGTCTTTATCTCGTTTATTTTGCAATAACACTTCATCATTAATCGTGGTTAAGCGACCGCGTATAATTGGATAAAATTGCTCTAAAACAATTTCTTGCTGGTCAAACTTTTGCTTAACATCTTCAAGTTCATGCTGGGCTATATTGATCACAAAATGATTTGGGGTGCCTTCAGGTAATTGTTGCTGCCACTCTTTGATTATCGAATTCTCTAGCGAATATAAAATAAGAATGAGCATGATGGCTAAAGTAAAACCAATAAGCTGAGATGTATTTTCGCTAGCACGTCGTTTTAATGAAGCAAGCGCTATCTTTATTGCACTGCCACCAACACTGCTGCCTACTTTACGGCTCAGTCGTATCATAATGTTAGACACCACTAAGATAACAACCACAAGTACCGCGCCGGCTCCCATTACGATACCCGTTAATTTTAAGTTTTGGCTATACAACAAAACCAATAAAATGGTGGTAAACGCCATGATTATTTTAGCCATAATTGAAGTAGCAAAGTTATCACCTAAATTACGACGTAATACGCGTAAAGGCGGAACGGAGAACAGCTTTAATAGTGAAGGAATTGAAAACATCAACGCGCAAACCATACCAGTGGCAATAGCAATTAATAGCGGTTTAAATCCAACAGGAGGCAGGTCTTTTGGTAATTGCCCAGCCATAGCTTCAACGGCAATACCTTGTATTAATGTGCCAATTATAATTCCAACTAATACACTAAAAATAGTGATCAATATCAGTTGAAATAAATAAACGACTCTAACTTGCTGAATACTTGCTCCTAATGTTTTAAATATGGCAATAGAGTCAAAATGACGTTGGCTATAGAGCCGTGTAGCAACAGCGACTGCTGTTGCAGCTAACAACAAACCTAACACGCCCGCTAACATTAAAAAGCTTTCTGCACGCGTTAGTGCGTTTGACATTGCGGTTTCACCATCTTTTACATCGCGTATTCTTTGGTTTGGTTTTAGTTGCGGCTCTAGCCATTGTACGAATTCGTCAAGAATGTCTGTCTCGCCCGCAAACAAGTTACGATAAAAAATACGACTTCCTGGTTGAATGACATTAGTTGCAGGAACATCTTCAATGTTCATGATCACCCGAGTACCAGAGTCAAATACTTGAAATGGCGCGTCAGGTTCAGACTCTATTATTCCAGTCACGTTTAAAGCTAACTCCCCAACTTCTATTGTTTGTGGAGTATCAGATGCTAATAAAGAACCATCTAACGATAACGCATAAAATAAGCGTTTACTTAACCATGCTTCACCTTGTTTGGGGCCACTTTTTTTAACTATTTTATTAACGACCAAGTCTTGAGATATTAATAACTCACCTCTTAACGGGTAGCTTTGTGTAACTGCTTTGACCGTAGCTATATTCATTTCGTCGCCAGCAAATGCCATAGAAGAAAAGTAAATATGTTTGTCGGTATTCAGTCCTAAATCATTTGCTTTTTCAATAACGATGTTGTCGATTGGATGGGAGCTTTGTAGGTCTCTATCGGCAGCAATAAATGCCGCACTTTTGCTCATTATACCTTGCTCTACTCTGTCAGTTACACTGCTTAATGCCATAACTGAAGAAACCGCTAAGATGATCGACAAGGCAATAATGGTTAATTCACCACGACCAAGTTCTCTTACAAATAATCGCCACGCGATCTTAAGCCAAGTAATAAATGCTCCTGAAGACTTAGTAGCTGATATCTGACTTGCTAGTTGTGAATTAGAATGCATTAGTAATCGCCTCAGCAACTTGCGCATCTAAGGATCCCTCTGGATTTTTACTTTTATTGGGCTCATCTGTATTTTCAGGGTCTTTTGGATCGTTTGTGACTATTGGTTTTTCCACTAACTGACCGTTGGTTAGTAGCACTGTACGTTCACACCTTTTGGCAAGTTCTAAGTCGTGAGTAACCAGCACTAATGTCGTATTTTCTTTTTGATTTAATTCAAATAAAAGATCCTCTACCAACTTACCATTTTCAGTATCTAAGTTAGCTGATGGTTCATCAGCAAATAATAATTTAGGACTAGTAATAAACGCACGAGCGATTGCAACCCGTTGTTGTTCTCCACCAGATAATTGATTTGGAAAATGTTCCAATCTATGTGATAAACCAACTTTGTCTAACCATTCTTGTGCTTTTTGTTTTGCATTATTTCTAAGTTCAGCATTGTCCGATAACTCAGCAGGTAACATCACATTTTCTAACGCGGTTAAGCTTGGAACCAATAAAAACTGTTGAAAGATAAAACCGACTTCTGTGCGTCTAATTTGAGCTCTTTGCTCTTCATTTAATGTATGAATGGCTTTATCGTAAAAATGAACTTCGCCAGTTGTTGGTAAATCAAGACCTGCTAATATTCCTAACAAGGTGGATTTACCGGATCCTGATGCGCCGACAATAGCGATTGATTCACCGTCTTGAATAGTGAGTTGTATATCGTTTAGTATGTGTAAAGATTTTTCATCACTTGACGCTGATGGGGCCGATGGCAAGGAAACTTGTTTTGATACATTGATGGCAACTAAAGCGGATATTCGACTTTGATTCATAACTAGGCTCTCTAAATATATGTATACAGTTTTAAACAATAATAAATTTGACTCAATAACAAATTCATTAAGTTATTTTAATACCGACAAAAATACTCGATTTAAAACTTTTATAAAGGGTTTAATTGTTACATTTTTTATTTTCACTTGTTTTAGTACGTTTGCATCTCCAACAAAGATCATGATTTATGGCGATAGCATTAGTGCAGGCTACGGTATGACTCTGCCTGATAGTTGGCCTAATTTATTAAATGAGGCTTTTATCGCAGAAGAAAAAAACATACAAATTATTAATGAAAGTATAAGCGGTGAAACCACAGGTGGTGGTTTAGCACGTTTAAGTAATGTATTGAAACGTCATACTCTATCTAAAACTGATTGGGTTATCATAGAATTGGGAGGAAATGACGGTTTAAGAGGATTTTCAACAAAAACCATTAAACAAAACCTAACAGGTATGATCAAAATAGCGCAACAGCAAAACATTAATATCGCGTTAATGCAGATCACAGTTCCACCTAATTATGGGGCAAGATATAAAAAGTTATTTGATGACAATTATAAACAGTTAACTAAAGAGTTTAAGTTGCCATTAGTGCCGTTTTTTATGGAAAAAATAGCGACACAGCCTGAATATATGCAACGAGATAACTTGCACCCTAATATTGATGCGCAACCTTTGATCAGAGATATAATGAAGCCTGAGATTGAGGGATTGTTAAAAATAAGTCAGTAATTGAATCTAGAGTTAGTTAACCTCTACAGGGAGCTGTTCATTAGCTCCCCATTCACTCCAAGAACCATCATAAACACTAAGGTTCTCGTAACCTAAGTTGTGAAATACGAATAATAAAATACAAGCTGTAACTCCAGAACCACAGCTAAATATCAATTCAGATGATTTATTTAGCTGTAACAACTCAACCATATTATTCAGCATATCTTTGCTCAAAAATTTATTAACCCCTAAAGGCTCAACTTCATTTAATAAGGAAGTAAACGGCATATTGATTGAGTTTGGAATATGGCCTGAGCGCATGTTGGCTCTTGGCTCTAATGTTGTACCTGCAAACCTAGCTTGAGCTCGAGCATCAATGACAGTGACGTTATTATTGCCTAATGAGCTCAATATGTGATTAGCATCACAAAAGCCCTGTTGTTTTAATACACCGCTAAAATTGCCTTGTCCCCTTGGTTCAATATGCGTCTGTACTGTAGTAAAACCAGCATTGATCCAAGCAGGTAAACCTCCATCTAAAATCTTTATATTTTCATGCCCCATAATGTGGAACATATACCAGGCGCGCGCAGATGAAAATATACCTTTTTGATCGTACACAATAATAACTGAGTCGTTATTAATACCTAACTTTTTTGCTTCTGAGTTAAAAGTATCTTGATTCGGCATCATGTTAGATAAGGTATTTTGTTTATCCACAAAAACACTTTCAAAATCAAAAAGGTATGAGTTAGGTATACAGGCTTGTTGCTGGCTGACTGCACGATGTACAGACTTGTTCATGCTCGCATCAAGTAAAACTATATTATCGTCAATGATATGCTGTTGTAGCCATAAAGCAGAAATTAAGTTGGACTTAAAACTCATTTTTGTTTGACGCTCTACTTTTGGAACTTTCATCAGCTAATTCGGTTGCTATATTTAATTGAGTCTTCACTTCTGAAGATATTAATTTACTGGATGCTAAATACGTTTTTTTATTTAACTCTGGTAAAAACAAATACTTCTCATACATTTCATTCTCTATTTTTTTGCCATCAATTACAGGCTCAAATGTTGTGTCTTCAATTAGAAAGTCTACTTTTTTATTTTTTACTAAACGCCAAGCATCTACAATTGAGTTAGTTAAAATAATATTTTTATTCTCTTCAAATCCTTTAGATAATAAATATTCATGAGCAAAGTCATCTCGTGGAATCGCGATTGTAAAAATTTTAGCTTGCTCTAGGTTAGTAATTTTCAAGTCATTTCTGCCATTCAAACCAACTAAGTAAGGTTTAAACTCATAAACAGGGATTAACCAATCAAATAACTCTTCCCGTTTCTTGGTTTGCACCATACCGTAAATCATTATATTTTTTTGGGTTGTGGCTAGCTTATACGCTCTTGCCCAAGGGTACATGCGGATCTCAAAGTCAATATTTTTGCTCTTTAAGTACAGTTTTACTTTCTCAGTAGCTGAGCCGCCAATAATGTTATTTTCTATGGTCTGATATGGAGGAGATAGCTCAGTAACAACAATAATTTTCTCAGCCGAAAAACTATGAGTTGCATACAGAAATGCTAAAAAGATTATCATTTGTACAAGCTTTAAAAGTTTATTCATAAATAGCTTCTAGCAAGGGAAGTTTAGGATTATCGATATTTATACCAAAAAACACTCTAAATTTACACTTTAATAAATTTATACATAAGAAAACCAGCATAAGCTGGTTTCTTTAATGTGGTACTCCCAAGGCCAATTTTTGAAAGAGCGAACTCCTGTTACCCCGAAGTCATTACACCATAGAGTAATAAATACCTGTTCATAAAACCGAGACGAAAAAAAACCAGCATAAGCTGGTTTCTTTAATGTTACTTCCAAGGCCAGATTGTAAGAGCGAACCCCTGTTACCGCCGTGAAAGTCATATATTCTTAAAAGTTAGATGAAAAAAAACCAGCTATTAGCTGGTTTCTTTATGCCATATTCAGATTAATAACCTGAACTTAAATATGGTACTCCCAAGGGGATTCGAACCCCTGTTACCGCCGTGAAAGGGCAGTGTCCTAGGCCTCTAGACGATGGGAGCGTCTTGTTGTTACCTGCCCTACTTTACGTATGGCAAATTACAGAACTTGGCCGAGCTTACTTCACTCTAAATTGTCACTATAAAAATCAGATTTATAGCATCTGAACTTTGAAGTGGTACTCCCAAGGACAGATTTGTATTAGCGAACCCTAAGGTTCGAAAGCATCTGAACTTGAAGTGGTACTCCCAAGGCCAGATTTAAATAGCGAACCTATGGTTCGAAAATATCTTAACTTTGAAGTGGTACTCCCAAGGGGATTCGAACCCCTGTTACCGCCGTGAAAGGGCAGTGTCCTAGGCCTCTAGACGATGGGAGCACTAGGTACATCAAATTTCGTTTAATTACTTATCACTCAAGCTCTAACATCTGAACTTGAAGTGGTACTCCCAAGGCCAGATTTGTATTAGCGAACCCTAAGGTTCGATACTAACTGAACTTGAAGTGGTACTCCCAAGGGGATTCGAACCCCTGTTACCGCCGTGAAAGGGCAGTGTCCTAGGCCTCTA
>JAWUWS010000119.1:0-45608 GCA_034111705.1 Psychrosphaera sp. | reverse complement strand
TTCCTAAACGGAAAGTTAGATGTAGATTTTAGAAAGTTGTGCTCCCGTGATGGTTTTTATGGCTTTGTAAATCCAGAGAAAATAATAAACAAAATAACCAGAACTCAATTTAAGCGTGAGTTTAATAAATATATGACTTCTAATTTATCAAGTGAAGTTATTCTTATTACACACAACAATCATCCCAGCTTGGTTTTAGGTGTTAATCAACCACGCTTGTAGATGTAAGGTAGGATTGTTTTTAGTCTTTTGTGACTATTCCCGTTAAATCGTATTAGGGTGAACTATCAGGTTTCGCCCCTCGGCGCAGGTTGTCAGTTCCCGACACAACCTAAGCGAATACATCCATGTACTCGACCTCAACAGCCAAATTTAGGCGCTCTTATTATGAAACAGAGCGCCGCCCGTCACCAAAATATCTACTGCATTAAATATAACTTTTATCATCAAATACGGAAAAACATTCGTCCTTTGGTCATCTAATAAAACATCCATGTTTTGATGACATCCCATCATCCTTGATGTGAACAAACAGTCCTTTCTCAGCATCCATGCTTCGAATTTCATAAAAAATAATATTTAACAAAGTGATTTTGTGATGGAGAAATAAACCAAAAGCTGAAAAATAACAAAGATTTAAAAGAATAGCGAAGTTAACGGTTCGCTTTTTGAAGTTATAGGTAGATATCCCAGCTATTTATTTTAATTGAATTAACAGTTTAATTTAACTCTGACCTAAGCTATCTTTAAATTTAATGGTATAGTCTCCGAAAATTAAGTGCCAATGAAAACTGTAAAATAGCTACCCTATGAATACAAAAAAAGATCTGGACAATTCAATTCAAAAAGACAAAGTGATTGGATCAACTATCGCTAGAATTTTCTCTGCTTCAGTATTTAATCAATTAGCAAGCCAAGGTAACTCTTCAATATTAAATTCAATTATCAAAGAACTAAACTTTAAGGCTACTAACTTTTCTACACTGAGTGAGTTGTTTGAACATTCATATCAAAAGCTGTTGAAAGGATATAGAAACGAATATCTATATAAGAACTCTATTGCAAATAAAATATTACTTGGGAAATATTCATTAAATACTGCAGCAATGTTATCTGAATTTAGAGTTGGTTCAAGCAAGGCTGATACTTTAATATTAAACGGAACATCATACATTTATGAAATAAAAACGGAGCTTGATTCCCTTGATAGGTTAGAGCAGCAGCTTATAAATTATCAAAGCTTCGCTGAATATGTTTCTGTAGTTACTGATAAAAAACACATTTTAAAGTTATTAACTAAAGTCCCCACAAATATCGGCATAATTGAATTTACAGATAGGAACACTTTAAGAACAATTAAAGAACCTGCATCAAACATGAATTGCTTGAATGTCGGGGTTATATTTGATTCATTAAGGCAAAATGAATATACCCAAATAATACAAGATTATTATGGGTTTATACCTGAAGTTCCAAACACCTTATTATATAAACACTGCAAAGAGTTATTCCAAGATATTCCTATTCAAATAGTTCATGGTAATGTTTTAAAAGAATTAAAGAAAAGACAAGCTTCTGAACTGAATAAAGAATTCATAAAAAGTGTACCTAGCTCACTCAAAGCTTCAGCGATTAGTAATCAACTAACAAAAAAACAAATAAACAATTTGTCATCGGCACTAGTCAACGGCATACTTTAATGATGGTAAGATAAAATTTAAGGAAAAATATGTATTACCCATATCTGAGAGGCAAACAAAATGAATTAATTCTCTTAAGGGAAAATGCAGAGTTAATTTCTAAATCAAAAATCTTACCTATTATTGAACCGGTTAAGGCTAACCTTAACCCTTTAATCAAATCTCTTACTGCCTTAATAGAAGCTGATTGCGAATTTACACTTATTATAAATCCTACATGCGGCGATCATGAAAATAATAATGATGAACTTATTACTCGCTTAACTTCTGAGAAAATATTCGATTATCCACAGCTAAATACTGCATTAATATGTGATGAAAATATCACTATAGAGCAAATCAAAGATTATTTGGATAAGTATACTGAATTACGCATTACTATTATTCATTATGGCTTTTCTGATGCAAAAGCATTAATTGAGTTACTTTCTAAGTACACCAATGTTCAAACTCAAATATTTATAGAAGAATTAGCTCAAAAGCGATATAGAAAGGCTTTTAGTGATTATGCTCGTGTATTAATTAGAGATGGATTTAAGAAACGCTCTAATAAGGAGCACCCTCCACTCGAACATTTTTCTGAATTACATATCATGTATGTTGATGAAGGTATGCAAGGTTTTGGGGACTTTTTGATAAACGGAGATGAATATTCAGAATCAGGTGGCCCTGCTTACGCTGTAGCTATCCATTTGACCTACTTAGACAACGATGATGATGATGATATGTTTATTAAACACTATATTTCAGACTCCAATTCTTCTCCCGCTGACCCTGGCGGAAAATTTCTAGAAGCTCTTACTAAACTAACAAATGATACCGATCCTAAGATATTTAATTCTAACGCTACCCGTGAGTTTAAGAAATTAGCTGAACGTCAACATTTTCCAGGTTTAGGTTCGGTTAAAAAACTTTCAATCCAACATCACATTGAATTAATTGCTGATTTTTTAAAGTAATTTAAAGGATATTCTCATATGGATTGTTGTGAAAATTGTTTAAGTTCATCGTTTATTCGCGATCATATAAAAGTTAAAGCAGAAAGAGTTGCTGATTGTAAAATATGCCATAGTAAAGATGTTATTTTAATTAGTTGTGAACGATTATTAGATTTATTTAATCCAATTTTTGAATTGTATAAATTAAACTCTAATGGATTACCATTAATTTCACACCTAAAAAATGATTGGCCAATTTTTGATGACGTATCTTATGAAAGAATAAAAATTATTTTTAAAGGTTCTATATATGGAGATGAAGATCTTTCTCGTAATTATGTGCCTATCATTGAAGAACAAGACCTATTCGATTGGGCCTCTTTTAAAGAAGAGCTAAAACATACAAATAGATTTTTCCCCACAAAATTTCCAGAGCCAAACAGCCTTAGTGCATTGATAAATTCAATTGCAACAGAGACTATAAACACAAAAGATAAATTTTATAGAGCTAGGATTCAACATGATTCGTCAACCCAATTTTCTAAAGAAAATATGGGGGCTCCTCCAAAATTAAAAGCAACCAACGGCCGGGCAAACCCATTTGGTATTTCATATTTATATATAGCATCTACAATTAATACGGCCGTGTCTGAGGTTCGCCCCCATAATGGAGAAAGCTTAACTATTGCTACATTTGAAGCTTTGAATGACCTTAAATTAGTTGATCTTAGAAAACCTAGAGAATCAATAGTCCCATTTAGACATTCTGAAGCTAGCTTAAAAAGTATATATCGTGGTTTAAACCTTTTAGAAACATTAGGGAAAGAGCTAACAAAACCAATATCACAACATAAAGCACAATTAGAATATCTATCTAGTCAGTACATATGCGAATTTATAAAGTCACAGGGCTTCGACGGGGTAATATATAAAAGCTCTTTAGGTGACGGAGATAACTACGCAATTTTCCAAGAAAATAATTTGGTTGCAATTGATACTCAACAAATATTGATTAGTTCAATAAATATAACTCACGAAACTATTTAAAATAACAGTCTTAACTGTTTATTCCAGCTCTTGCTCCGCTTTACTTCTCCATCTAAATATTCCTGAAATAAAATAAGTTTTAAAAGTATGCGAGAGGTGAAACCTGATAGTTCAAGAAGATACGATGACAAAATTAAAGCTCCCAATAAGAGAGTTAACCCGCTCTGCTACTAAACAATAACAAAACACAACCTTGTCCCACAAAACCCCACAAATTCAAAATAACAACAAAATAACAACCAAAACTAAACAAATCCACCACATACCAAATCAACCCCCAACACCATTAAACTAATCAAAAAGCACCCCAAAACTCATGAAGCTTGACAATATTCACTGCTGGAGCTTAAACTGTGGTTTGGTGGGAAATTGTGGGAAGATGTGTATTGTGTTTACTTCTTACAATATCCTAAACAAATACTGTGGATTCTTTGAGCAAAATAATGGCTATAAAGAATGACCATTTATGAATAAACAAATGATGGAGTGAATTAATGTTTCGCGGTGCAAACCCTCTTTCTTTAGATAGTAAAGGACGGTTGTCGATACCTACTCGACACCGAGACTTGTTGCTGTCTGAATCTGAAGGGAAAATGATTTGTACAGTGGATCTTCACCAACCATGTTTATTGCTTTACCCATTAGTTGAATGGGAAGAAATTGAATACAAACTTCGTCAGCTTTCTTCTATGAATCCGCATGAAAGAAGAATTCAGCGTGTTTTACTTGGTAACGCACATGAAATTGATATGGATAAAAGTGGACGTATTTTATTACCAACGGCATTAAGACAGCACGCAGGCTTAGATAAGCCTATTATGTTGGTTGGGCAATTGAACAAATTTGAAATTTGGTCTGAAAACCGATGGCAGCAACAAATGTCTGATGACATTGAAACCGAGCTTGAAGGTGACTTTGAGTTAACTGAAAGATTAAAAGATTTTTCTCTTTAATTATTAACTAATGGCAGAACAATGACAGAAGCGCACGTTTCGGTTTTATTAAAAGAATCAATTGATGCTTTGGCAATTAAGCCAGATGGTATTTATATCGATTGTACATTTGGTCGTGGCGGTCATTCCGGTGAAATATTAAAACAGCTTAATAGTGACGGTAAATTGTACGCTATTGACCGTGACCCTACCGCGATAGAAGCGGCAAAAAAATTCGCAGATAATACAAGTTTCCATATTGATCACTCGCCGTTTTCACAACTACAAGCCATTGCTGAAAAGCATGATTTGGTTGGCAAGGTAGACGGTATATTAATGGATTTAGGTGTGTCTTCACCACAGCTTGATGAAGCCGACCGTGGTTTTAGTTTTATGAAACCGGGTCCTTTGGATATGCGTATGGACAATACCAATGGTATTAGTGCTGCTGCATGGTTAGCCAAGGCAGAAGAAGATGACATTGTATTTGCATTAAAAACGTATGGTGAAGAAAAGTTTGCCAAACGTGTTGCCAGAAAAATTGTAGAAACACGTAAAGAGTCACCTATTTTAACAACAACGGATTTAGCGACGTTAGTGGCTGGTTGTGTTCCAAAAAGCAAAGCGGAAAAGAAACATCCAGCGACGCGTACCTTCCAAGGTATTCGTATTTATATCAACAGTGAGTTGGTAGAAATAGAGGCTGCACTTGAGGCGTCGTTAAATGTATTAGCGCCAGATGGTCGTTTGTCGGTAATAAGTTTCCATTCTTTAGAAGACCGTATTGTAAAACAGTTTATTCGTAAAGAAAGCCAAGGCAAACAAGTTCCAAGAGGCTTACCAATTACAGAAGCAGAATTAAATGCAGGTATTAAATTAAAGCCAGTTGGCAAAGCTTATAAACCGACTGAAGAAGAAATAACCAGAAACAGCCGTGCGCGCAGTTCCGTTTTAAGAGTGGCAGAAAGACTACCCGAATGAAAATAACACTAGATAGTCAGTTAGCTAAATTGATTTTCAAGGACTTCAGTAAGTACAAACTTACTCTGGGGCTCTTGCTGCTGAATATTATCTTTGCAATTGCAGTGGTTCATTGGGCACAGCTTAACCGACAAATGGTGATCCAACAGGATGTATTACTACAACAGCGTGATGATATTGACTTACGCTGGCGTCACTTGTTATTAGAACAACGGTCTTTGGCTGAACATAGCCGAGTAGAGAATATTGCTCGTAACCGTCTTGGGATGAAGCGTCCTACAACGGATGAAGAAGTAGTGGTGACCTTGCCATGAAAGATTGGTTAAATAAATCTCCAAAATCAAATAACAGACAGACGAGCAATCGTAAGTCTTCTGCTGCTAAATCAGCAGCGAACAAATCTAGCAGTAACAACAAATCACAAGCTAAACAAATTGCTAAGCCTGGATTTAACCGCTGGCGTTTTCAGTTTGTGGTTGTGTCTTTGGTTTTTGTATTTGGTGTTGTGGTTTCTCGTGCTGCCTTTTTACAAATAATCCAACCTGACCGTTTACGTGTAGAAGGCGATAACCGTACTGTCCGTATTAAAGAAGGCACAGTACAACGCGGTATGATCACAGACAGAAATGGCGTTGAGCTAGCGGTAAGTGTACCGGTTCAAACTATTTGGGCCGACCCAAAACAAGTACTTGAATACCCTGAATTTGAAACGGATATTCGCTGGGCTGCATTAGCTAAAGTTTTGGATATGCAAGAGCATGAGTTACTTGCACGTATTACCAATAATTCAAAAAAACGCTTTATTTACTTAAAGCGTAAAACCAATCCAGTGGTTGCAGATTACGTTGAGCAGTTACGTATACCTGGTGTGCGTTTAAGAGAAGAATCAAAACGATATTATCCTGCCGGCGAAATAACCGCGCACATTGTTGGTTTTACTAACATTGATGGTAAAGGCATTGAAGGCGTTGAGTTACGTCATAACGATTGGATGATAGGTACACCGAGTAAACGTAAAATCATTAAAGACGCCAAAGGCCGTGAAATCGAGGTTTTGGAAGAGAAAAAAGGCTCTAAACCTCAAAACATAGTACTGACCATAGACCAACGCATTCAGTCAGCGGTATATCAAGAACTTAAAAAAGCGGTGCAAACGTACGAGGCTACGTCTGGTTCAGCCATTGTTGTGGATGTAAAAACCGCAGAAGTACTGGCTATGGTAAATAGCCCGTCATTTAACCCGAACAATCGTAACAATGTACCGCTACGTAGAATTCGTAACCGTGCCATTACAGACACCTTTGAGCCAGGCTCTACGGTAAAACCTCTGTCAGTTATTAATGCGCTAGATTATGGCTCTTATGGGACATTAGATTTAGTTGATACATCACCAGGTTATATGCGTCTTGGTGGTAGCCGAGTGTCAGACCCAAGAAATCGTGGCCAAATTAGTTTGGCTGATGTTCTTAAGTATTCTTCTAATATGGGGTCGAGCAAACTGGCCTTGTCTACGCCTAAAGAGTCGTTTTTAGATATTTTTTATCGTATGGGTTTAGTGGATTACAGTGGTTTAGATTTAGTGGGTGAAAGCACAGGTTTGTTTAACGAACGCAGACGTTGGTCTGACATTGAAGTCGCTACTTTATCTTACGGTTATGGTATTTCTGTTACTGCAGCCCAGTTAGTTAAAATGTACACAACCATAGGTGCTGGTGGAGTAAGCAAACCGTTATCAATTGTAAAAACCGAATTAACAAAACCAGAAGAGCAGGTGATCAGCGAAGATATTGCTCATGATGTACTTACTATGATGGAAAGTGTAGTGAGTGAAACAGGTTCAGGCAAGCGCGCAATTGTAAAAGGCTACCGAGTTGCAGGTAAAACGGGAACTAGTATCAAAGCAGTTGGCGGTGGTTACGGTAATGATTACGTTAATGTTTTTGCGGGTGTTGGCCCAGTTTCTAATCCAGAAATTGCTGTTGTGGTGGTCATTAATGAGCCCAAAGGGGATTATTATTATGGTGGCGAAACCGCAGCCCCAACCTTTGCGAAAATAATGAGGCAAACATTAAGAACACTAAATGTGGCGCCTGATGCACTAGGGGAGTCTAAAATTCAATTAGCTAATATAAGGCGGGAGAATGCCGGTGAGTAATTGGCAAGATATTGAAAAGCAATTAAAAGAGGCTCAAGTTGTACTTGAGCCTTCTGCATGTTTAATACCTGACAGTAGACAGGTAGCTAAAGGTGATATTTTTATTGCAACAAAAGGATTTGAACAAGATGGCTCTGTGTATATTGACAGTGCTATTGAGTTAGGTGCTGTTGCGGTTTTAGTATCAGATGCTTGTGACCAAGGGTCTTACAATAAGTTAGATAATGTCATTGTTGTTGCTGACTTAGAAAGTAAATTAGGCACCATTGCCAAAGAATATTATGTAAAAGATCAATCAGTACCTATGCCCGTTATTGGTGTTACAGGGACAAATGGTAAAACCTCTATTAGTCACCTTTTAGCCCAATTAAGCCAAATTGCTTTGCAGCAAGAGTCTGCGGTTATTGGCACTATTGGTACAGGTTCAATCAATGATTTACAGCCGAGCAGTAATACCACACCGGGTGTAACAGAAATATACAGATTAATTAAACAGTTCTCTGCCAACAACTATGGTTCTTTAACCATGGAAGTGTCTTCCCATGCATTAGACCAAGGCCGTATTGAAGGGTTAGATTTAGACGTTGCCATATTTACTAACTTAACCTTAGACCACCTTGATTATCATGGAACAATGGAGTCTTACTTCACGGCTAAGTCGAAACTGTTTACTGAGTTTTTACCCAAGTGCGCAGTAATTAATGTGGATGATCCATACGGTCGTCGCATTGCGGACATGGTAGCAAATCAAACTCGAGTGGTTGCTTTTGGCCAGTCAGACAATGTTAAAGCCTATTCTGATTATGTGTATATCCGCAGCTTTGAATGCCACACTCATGGTTTGTCTATTGAGCTAGAGTGGCAAGTTATTGGTGCTAAAGAAGAGTGCTTTTTACAATTACCAATTTATGGCGAGTTTAACTGTTTAAATTTAGCGGCGGTTTTTGCAACTGCGCTTACGTTAAATTGGCCGATTGTCCCTGCTCATTTTAGTCAGTTAAAACCTGTGCCGGGACGATTAGAGTTATTTGTAAAACCTAATTTGCCTGTCTCTGTAGTGGATTATGCTCATACGCCAGATGCCCTTGAACAATCTTTGTTAGCGGTACGTAAACATTTGTCCGGTGAGTTATACGTGATATTTGGTTGTGGCGGTGAAAGAGATATCAGTAAGCGGCCTATCATGGGTAAACTTGCTGAGACGTTAGCCGATCATGTGATCATCACTAATGATAATCCAAGAACAGAACCGGAAGATAAAATTATTGCAGACATTGAAGCTGGAATGTCTGGTAATAATTATCAAATCATTAAAAGTCGTAGAGAAGCTATTGATTTAGCGTTAAGAACAGCAACCGCTAGTGACGCTATTTTAATTGCAGGTAAAGGTCATGAGACCTACCAAGTTATTGGTAAAGAAGAAATAGATTATAACGAACGTGAATACGTTGAGCTTGCTATGTCTGCACTGTCTAACCATGGTGGAATGATATGATAGACGTTTCGTTAAACTGGATAGTAGACACGTTATCGTTAGATAACGCTCATGTTAGTAACTTGTCATCAGAATTACTGAATAGCAAGGTTGCTGCATTTTCAACTGACAGTAGAACGATTGACGCAGGGCATGTATTTGTTGCGCTTCGTGGGCCTAACTTCGACAGTAATTCATTTATCCAGCAAGTAAAAGATAAAGGCGCTATTGCCGTTATTGTTGACACGCCAAGTCCGGTCGATATTCCTCAGTTTATTGTCAAAGACACGTTACGAGCTTATGGCAAACTCGCTGCTAAAGTAGCGGCAACGGTTAACCCTAAAACTATAGCGATTACGGGCAGTGTAGGAAAAACCTCTGTTAAAGAAATGTGCGCAGCTATTTTGTCACCAAAAGGCAATGTGTTAGCAACCAATGGTAATTTTAACAATGAAATTGGTGTGCCTCATACGTTAATGCGTTTAGAGCCAAGTCATGAATTTGCGGTAATTGAACTTGGTGCAAATCATATTGGTGAAATCGCTTACACCACAGAATTAACTCAACCTGATGTGGCTATTTTAAATAATGTAGGTGAAGCACACTTAGAAGGGTTTGGTGGTATACAAGGTGTAGTTCAAGCCAAAGGCGAGATCTTTAACGGTTTAAGCAAAGACGGGATTGCCATTGTGAATGGTGATTCTGAATATAAAGAATATTGGTTAACAAGATTAAACGACAAGTTTGCTGGCAATACAAATCACATTATTGAGTTTGCTTTAAGTTCAGAGTTAAATCAGCTAGTGCCTAGAGTGACGGCTTCAAATATCAGTTTAAATAAACTGGGCTGTGCCAGCTTCACTTTGAGCCTTATTGTTCAAGAGAGCGAGTTACAACAGATAGATGTTGAATTAGCTTTACCGGGAAAGCACAACGTAGCAAATGCATTAGCCGCTGCAGCAGCGTGTTATTCCGTTGGTGCGACCTTGCAAGATATTCAATTTGGTTTGCTCAATATGGCAATGGTAAAAGGGCGTGTGAATTTACATCAAGTTAGCGATACCGTGTTAGTGATTGATGACACTTACAACGCTAATGTTCGTTCGGTTAAAGCGGCAATTGATTTGTTGTCTGGTTATGCAGGTAAAAACGTATTAGTACTTGGTGATATGGCTGAGCTAGGTGACGACGCTCAAGAGTATCATCAAGAAGTAGGTGAATATGCATTTAACAATAGTGTGGATTCATTGTGGTCGATAGGCGAGTTAAGTGAAAGTGCTTCTTTGGCTATGCAGCAAAAGGGTAAGCACTTTCTTAATCAAGAAGATGTAATTACAAAGTTAAATCAGTTGATTAAAACAACGGATTGTCCAATTTCAATCCTAGTTAAGGGTTCCAGAAGTGCAAAAATGGAACTGATTGTTGAACAAATAATCGCTGATAATCATTAAGCAGTTGATAAAAATAATTAAGGTAAATTTATGTTAGTTTGGTTAGCGGAATATTTAACTCAGTTTTATTCTGGGTTTAACGTGTTTTCATACTTAACGTTTAGAGCCATTCTAAGTGTATTGACAGCTATGATTTTGTCGCTGTATTTTGGTCCTAAATTAATCCGTAGATTACAACGTATGCAGATTGGCCAAACCATTAGAGATGATGGCCCTGAAAGTCATTTAAGTAAATCGGGTACCCCAACAATGGGCGGTATTCTTATCTTAGGCTCGATTGTATTTAGTACCTTGATGTGGGCAGATTTATCTAATAAATACGTTTGGGTTGTGATGGCTGTTGTTGTTGGTTATGGCTTAGTTGGTTTTGTGGATGATTACCGCAAGGTAATTCGTAAAGATAGCAATGGTTTGATAGCTCGCTGGAAATATTTTTGGCAATCTTTGATCGCTATTGTCGTCGCTATATTTTTATTTATGACAGCAGAGCAGCCTGCGGAAACCTCGCTAATTGTTCCTTTCTTTAAAGATGTGATGCCACAGCTTGGTCTTATGTACTTATTAGTTGTGTATTTTACCGTTGTTGGAACCAGTAACGCGGTTAACTTAACCGACGGTTTAGATGGTTTAGCCATTGTGCCAACGATTATGGTGGCTGCTGCATTATCATTAATTGCTTATTTAACCAGTAACGTTAATTTTTCTGATTATTTACATATTCCTTATATCCCACAAGCGGATGAACTTACTGTGGTATGTACTGCCATAGTCGGCGCAGGACTAGGGTTCTTATGGTTTAACACGTATCCGGCGCAAGTATTTATGGGCGATGTTGGTTCGTTAGCATTAGGCGGAGCGCTTGGTATTATTGCGGTATTAGTTCGTCAAGAACTCGTACTATTTATAATGGGCGGCGTTTTTGTAATGGAAACCATGTCGGTTATTTTACAAGTTGGGTCGTTCAAATTACGCGGTGAACGAATATTTAAAATGGCACCAATTCATCATCATTATGAATTGAGTGGTTGGCCAGAGCCTAGAGTAATCGTACGTTTTTGGATTATATCTTTGATCTTAGTTTTAATTGGTTTAGCGACGCTTAAGCTTCGTTAACCTTACTGAGTAATACATTATGACTGACACACTAAATAATGAGTTTATAAACGAATTACAACAAAGCAAGGTTGCTGTTGTTGGTATTGGTATGTCAGGGATGTCTACTCTTAGGTTTTTACTTAGTAAAGGTGTTGCGCCTAAGATATTTGATTCTAGATTAACGCCACCTGTTGCAGAGAAAGATCAGCAGTTTTTAAATGAAGTTGAACATAAGTTTGGTGAATTTGAGCTAGATGAATTTAACGGATTTGATTATGTTATCGTCAGTCCAGGTATCAGCTTAAAAGAACCTGCACTTGCTAATGCACAACGCTGTAACGAAAATATATTTTGTGATGTTGAACTATTTGCGCGGATTAACACTAAGCCCGTTATTGCAGTTACTGGTTCAAATGGCAAATCTACGGTTGTTGCTTGGTTGGAAGATTTTCTTGGGCGCATGGGAAAAAATGCAGTCGCTTGCGGTAATTTTGGTGTGCCTGTACTTGATGTGATTGAGTTTGGTTATAACGGTGACCCTGTTGATGTGTATATTATCGAGTTATCTAGCTTTCAGTTGGAGTCGACTCATAGCTTAATTTGTGAAGCTGCAACTGTGTTAAACGTAACGCCAGATCACATGGACAGGTACGAATCCTTTTCCGAATATAGCCGCGCCAAACTTCGTATATATCACCATTCAAAATTATGCCTGTATAACAATGACGATTTTGAAACTAAACCTCTTTTAAATTGCAATAAAGTGCATGCCTTTGGCACAGAAGCACAGTCTCGAGCTGAGAGTTACTGGTACTTTAATAAAGAAACAGAAGAGCTTTGTTTAAATAATCAAGTGATTGGTACTTTAGGTCAGTTGTCTTTATCTGGCTCTCATAATGGGTTAAACGCAATAGTGGTATTAGCCCTAGCCAATGCGATTGGTGTTGATCCAGTAGAGCAGTTTCATAATCTTAGTCATTTCTCTGGCTTACCGCATAGATGTAAATTTATTGCGGATGCAAATGGAGTTTTGTTTGTTGATGACTCTAAGGCAACTAATATCGCTTCTACTCAAGCGGCATTAAATGGTTTGTCTAAGGCATCAGCTAAGAACATTGTACTAATTGCAGGAGGTGATGCTAAAGGCGCAGATTTGTCTGAGCTACACCCAGATATAAATAAACACGTTAAAAAAGTTATTGCCTTTGGTAAAGATAAAAGCAAGTTTGCTGACTTTTTAAAATCTGGACAATTAGTGTTAGTAAATAACATGTCAGAAGCGGTAAATGAATCAATGAAGCTAGTAGAGCAAGGCGACATTGTTTTGTTATCGCCAGCTTGTGCAAGTATAGATATGTATAAAAACTATCAACACCGTGGAATAGACTTTAAAGAAAATGTGTTAGATGCCATAAGCGAATTAAGTAAATGAATAAAATTGGTTTTGGCTTAGTTAGCTTAACTAAGCGAAACAAAATTAAAGAAGTTGAGCCTGTTTTTTACGACAGAGGTTTGTTGTTTTTGGTGTTGGCTCTAATGGCATTTGGTTGGGTTATGGTGACCTCGGCGTCTTTACCTGTGTCAGAAAAAATTTATAACAACGAATATTATATCGCTATTAAACATGCAGTATTTATCGTGATAGCGTTAGCATCCATGTTGGTTGTTTTATTTATTAAGATGCAATGGTGGCAGCGCTTTAATATGGAGCTGTTATTCGTTGCTATTGTACTTTTGGTTGCGGTTTTATTAGTGGGTTCAACGGTTAATGGCAGCCGTAGGTGGTTACCTTTAGGCATATTTAACTTACAAGCAGCAGAGGTTGCTAAGCTCTTTTTCTTTAGCTTTTTAGCTGGTTACTTGGTTAGACAACATGAGCAGTTACGAGAAAATGTGATTGGCTTTGCTAAGCCATTAGTGGTGTTTATGATTTTGGCTGTTTTGTTATTAATGCAACCAGATTTGGGGACTGTCATTGTGATGTTTGTTACAACAGTGGCGTTGTTATTTTTAGCGGGTGCAAAAATTTGGCAGTTTATTGCGTTAATCGCCAGCGGATTGTTGGCGGTATCGAGCTTAATTATTTTAGAACCCTATCGTATGAGGCGGGTTGTGTCTTTTGTTGATCCTTGGGCTGATCCATTTGGCAGTGGTTATCAGTTAACTCAGTCATTAATGGCGTACGGCAGAGGAAGTTGGTCTGGGTTAGGCTTAGGCAACAGTATTCAAAAATTAGATTATTTACCTGAGTCTCATACTGACTTTATTGCTGCGGTTATTGCTGAAGAAATTGGCTTTGTTGGTTTATCTATATTAGTTATGCTCCTTGGATGGTTAGTGTTTAAAATTTTAAATATTGGCCGTTTAGCGATGGAAAGGTCACAGCATTATAATGGCTTTTTTGCTTATGCTATTGGTATTTGGATTGCCTTTCAGGTGTTTGTTAACATTGGCGCAAGTGCAGGTATGTTACCAACTAAAGGATTAACATTACCGTTTATATCTTACGGTGGCAGTAGCTTGATTGTTTTTACTATCGCAATCGCCATTGTATTAAGAATTGATTTTGAAACACGAGCACTTGAGCGGTCAGAAGCTGATGAGTAATTTACAGAGCAGTTTACAGAGTGACCAACAAAACGGTTTAGCGAAAAAAAGCAAACGCGCGGTGATCATGGCTGGAGGTACTGGTGGACATATATTCCCAGGTCTAGCATTAGCAAAATCATTAGCGGATAAAGGTTGGACTGTTGATTGGATTGGAACTGCGGACAGAATGGAAGCGGATATAGTGCCAAAACACAATGTACCTATTCACTACATTGACGTAAAAGGTGTACGCGGTAATGGCATTAAACGTTTAGTTAACGCGCCATTTATGTTGTTAAAAGCATTTTTACAGGCCAGAAAAATATTCAAACAATTAAAACCTACGCTTGTTGTTGGTTTTGGTGGTTATGCATCAGGGCCTGGTGGAATTGCGGCGTGGTCGTTAGGGCTACCGTTAATTGTTCATGAGCAAAATGCAGTTGCTGGGATGACTAACAAATGGTTAGCTAAAATTGCTAAAAAAACCTTACTCGCATTTCCAAATGCTAAGTCGTCATTTCCTAACATTAAAACGGAAGTGGTTGGTAATCCAGTTAGAGCAGACATTGCGCAACTGAATAATACACCTAAACGAGTGTTAACACCGCAAGACGAAATTAGAATTTTAGTGATTGGTGGTAGTTTGGGAGCAAGGGCATTAAATCAGCAATTACCAAGTGTATTTAATCAATTACATGAACAAGATATTAAAGTAAATATTCATCACCAAGTGGGTAAAGGTAATAAACAAAGTGTTACTGACGAATACATAAACTGTAAAGACGCTAGCGTTATAAACGAGTTAACCGTTGTGGTCGATGAGTTTATTGATGATATGCCATCTGTTTTGTCATGGGCTGATTTGGTAATATGCCGAGCAGGAGCACTTACTGTGTCTGAATTAGCGGCCTCTGGTAATGTCGGAATATTTATACCTCTACCTTATGCGGTAGATGATCATCAAACCTCAAATGCCAACTGGCTTGTTGGTGCTGATGCAGCGGTATTAATGCCGCAAACTGAAATTAAACAAAAGCTTGTTTCTACCTTAGAAGCGTTGATTAACGATCCTAATAAAATCAACCAAATGCAAAATAATGCAAAACAACAAGCAATATTAACCACAACCGACCGTATGGTTGAGTTGTGCCAAGAAATGGAATTAAACTAATTGATTATTCAAACTAACTTCGAAAATACAGCAATGCGCAGATTAAACACTATTCACTTCGTAGGAATTGGTGGTGCGGGTATGGGCGGTATTGCAGAAGTTTTATTAAATGAAGGTTATCAAGTTGCGGGTTCAGACATAAATGAAAACGCAGTAACAAAAAGACTTATGGACCAAGGTGCTACTGTACATATTGGGCATAAAGAAGAGAACCTAATTAACGTTAGTGTTGTTGTAGTATCTAGCGCGATAGATGAATCTAATATTGAAATTCAAACTGCTCGCAAACAACGTATTCCAATTGTACGCCGTGCGGAAATGTTAGCTGAGTTAATGCGTTTTCGTTTTGGTATCGCCATTTCTGGTACACATGGTAAAACCACAACAACCAGTTTAATCGCGAGTATTTTTGCCGAAGCGGAAAAAGATCCAACGTTTATAATCGGTGGTCTGCTAAATAGCGCAGGTACAAATGCCAAATTAGGCAAAGGTAATTATTTAATTGCTGAAGCTGATGAAAGCGATGCGTCATTTTTACACTTACAACCTATGATCTCTGTTGTAACTAATATTGAAGCTGACCATATGGAAACATACGGTGGTGACTTCGAAAAAATGAAGCAAACCTACATAGAGTTTTTACATAACTTACCATTTTATGGTTTGGCCGCCGTTTGTGGTGACGACGAGGTTGTACAAGAAGTGTGTACCAATTTAGGTCGCAGAGTAGTGACCTATGGCTTTAATACCGACAATGATTATGTGATCAGTGATTTTAAACAAACAGGTACACAAACATCGTTTGTAGTGAGTCACAATGGTAAAGACTTACCAATAATGCTTAATTTACCAGGTGTGCATAACGCATTAAATGCAGCTGCAGCCGTTGCTGTTTCTCATGAAGAAGGCATTGAAGATAACTACATTGTTGCGGCGTTGGGGAAATTCGAGGGCATAGGTCGTCGTTTTCAGCAGTATGGTGACTTTGAAACGGGTCGTGGCATCGTTAAGTTAATGGATGATTATGGACATCATCCGACGGAAGTTGCTGCAACAATTGCAGCTGTTCGTGCTGCGTGGCCAGGTAAACGTATAGTTATGTGTTATCAGCCTCATAGATACAGCCGTACTAACGACTTATATGATGACTTTATTAATGTGTTATCAAAAGTAGATTGTTTGTTATTACTTGACGTTTATGCCGCGGGCGAAAAACCAATTGTAGGCGCAGATAGCCGTAGTTTAGCTCAATCTATTCGTGTGCGTAATCATATAGATCCTATTTTTGTCGCTAAGCCAGCTAACTTGCCAAATGAATTAGCCAATGTCATTAAAGATGGTGATATTGTTATTACTCAAGGTGCTGGAAACATTAATTCAGTGTTAAAAACCTTAGTTGCCTGTGAAATGAAAATTGAAAAATTAGCTGAGGTTACTGAGTTATGAGCTTAGATATGAATGCCTTTGGTAAAGTTGCTGTCATGTTTGGTGGTGAATCTGCTGAACGTACAGTGTCTTTAAATTCAGGAGCTGCAGTGCTAAATGCATTGGTTGCTCAAGGTATTGATGCACATAAATTTGATCCAAAAGACAGCCCGTTAACCGACCTTGCTAAGCAGAATTTTGACCGCGTTTTTATTGTATTGCATGGTCGCGGTGGCGAAGACGGAACACTACAGGGCGCGTTAACTTACATGGGACTTCCTTTTACCGGAAGTGGCGCGCAAGGCTCTGCATTTGCGATGGACAAAGTTCGTAGTAAATATCTATTTTTAGGTGCTCAATTACCAACTGCACCGTTTTGTGTTGTTAATAAAGGCGAAGCGTTTGATTGCCAAGCTATTTTGCTACAGCTAAAAGGTAAAGTAATGGTAAAGCCTGCCAATGAAGGGTCTAGCATTGGCATGTCAGAAGCGCATTCAGTGGAGCAGTTACAAGCGGCGATTGAAAATGCATTCAATTACGACCGTGAAGTCTTAATAGAGCAGTGGATAACCGGACGTGAAGTTACCGTTAGCATTTTAAATGGTGTTGCTCTGCCTATTATAGAAATGCGTACATCCCATGAGTTTTATGACTACGATGCAAAATACATAACCGGCGATACTGAATATTTATGTCCAGCACCTCTAGATGCTGAACTTACGAAAGAAATTCAAGACGTTGCAGTGAAGGTTTTTGATATAGTAGGCGCTTCTGGTTGGGGACGAGTTGATTTTATTATTGGTGAGAGTAATCAACTTAATGTGTTAGAAGTAAATACCGTTCCTGGCATGACAGAAACATCACTTGTACCTAAAGCCGCAGCTGCGAATAACATAGATTTTAAGACGTTAGTGCTGAATGTTTTACAAGGTAGCCTTTGATGGAAGAGAAACCGCTTAAAAAATGGAAACATTCTAGCTTTTTAGTTGGAATTGTTTTCTTTTTTACGGTTATTTTATTCATCATATGGGGGTATAATGCTTTGTTCGACTGGGCGCAGAGTAAAAATGATTCGCCAATTAATTCAGTCGTTGTACATGGAAATTTTAAATATTTAAAAATTGAGCAGTTAGAAGCTAAAATAGCTCAAAAGTTAGACGGTAGCTTTTTCACATTAGATGTGGAACGCTTACAAAATAAAATAGAAGAAAACCCTTGGATTTACAGTGCTTCTATACGTAAAGAGTGGCCAAGAAGGCTTCATGTTTATATTGTAGAGCAAGATGCCTTTGCAATTTGGAATAATGATTTACTTTTAAATAAATTTGGTGACGTTTTTTACGCTAATGGTGTTAAAGTAGATGACGGTCTCGCACGGCTTTACGGGCCAGAGGGTAACGAGAAAGATGTATTAAAAGGTTATGTAGATATGCAATTTTTATTAAAACTGCATAACTTTAAAATTAGTGAATTGGTTTTGTCGGAGCGATACGCTTGGCAGTTATGGTTAGATACCGGTGTTCATTTGAATTTAGGTCGCTCAGATAAGATGTCTAGAGTGCAACGATTTTTAGATTTACAGCCATTGTTGGTTGAATACGGAAATAAGAAAAAGATAACACGTGTAGATTTACGTTATGACATAGGTTTAGCAGTGTCATGGCAATAAATGTGATAATTACAACAAATAATAAATGCGATAAGCGAATAGTATGAACTCAAGTGCAAAAGCCAACGACCGTAATTTGATAGTCGGTTTAGATGTAGGTACTTCAAAAGTAACTGCAGTAGTTGGTGAAATTACCCCAGATCAGCAGATCAGTATTGTTGGTGTTGGACATCATGTTAGTCATGGTATGGATAAAGGCGGGGTTAACGACTTAAACTTAGTTATTGGTTCAGTGCAAAGAGCTATTAATGAAGCTGAGTTAATGGCTGATTGTCGTATCTCTTCTGTTTATCTAGCGATAAGTGGAAAACATATATCATGTCAAAATGAAAGTGGTATGGTGCCAATTAATGATGCAGAAGTCACATCTGATGATGTTGATAATGTAATCCATGCGGCTAAAGCTGTGCCTATGGCGGCAGAAAGAAAAATGCTGCATGTATTGCCACAAGAGTTTTCTGTAGACATGCAAGAGGGCATTAAAAGCCCAGTTGGTATGTCTGGCGTTAGGATGGAAGCTAAGGTTCATATTGTTACTTGTGCTAATGACATGGCGAAAAATATAGTTAAGTGTGTAGAGCGTTGTGAATTAAAAGAAGATCAGTTGATTTTTAGTGCTTTAGCATCAAGTTATTCAGTATTAACTGACGATGAAAAAGAGTTAGGTGTATGTGTTGTTGATATGGGTGGCGGTACGTTAGATATCGCTATTTATGCTAATGGCGCGATTAGACATTCAGCGGTACTGCCAGTTGCAGGTAATCAAGTAACCAATGATATTGCTAAAATTTTCCGCACCCCAATTAGTCATGCTGAAGAGATAAAAGTTAAATACGGCGCTGCTTATAGAAATTTAGTTAGCGCTGAAGAAAGCATTGAAGTACCTAGTGTTGGCGGTCGACCTTCAAGAACTATGTCTAGACATATGTTGGCAGAAGTAATTGAACCTAGGTATCAGGAGATATTTGAACTGATTTTAGATGAAATTCGAAAATCAGGTTTGGAAGACCAAATAGCTGCGGGCATAGTATTAACCGGAGGCACTTCAAAAATGAAAGGCGCCGTTGAATACGCAGAGCAAGTTTTCCAAATGCCAGTTCGAATTGGAACTCCAGTTGGTGTCAAAGGACTAACAGAATATGTACAAGACCCTAGTTATGCTACAGCGGTCGGTTTGTTGTTATATGGAATGGAAAAACAACAATCTAACGATGAAGAAAGAGAACAGACTTGGTGGCATAGAGTAACTAGTTGGTTCAAAGGCGAATTTTAAAGAGTTTTAGACGGAGAGTATGACGATGATTGAGTTAATGGATAATCATAACGAAGAAGCTGTCATTAAAGTATTTGGTGTTGGCGGTGGCGGCGGTAACGCCGTTGATCACATGGTAAAAGAATCTATCGAAGGGGTGGATTTTATTGCCGCTAATACGGATGCACAAGCATTACGTAACTCAGCAGCTGGTACTACATTGCAATTAGGCACAGAAGTGACTAAAGGCTTGGGTGCAGGAGCTAACCCTGATATTGGACGTCAATCTGCACTAGAAGATAGAGCAAACATTGCTGCATCTATGGAAGGTGCTGATATGATCTTTATCGCAGCAGGAATGGGCGGCGGTACAGGTACTGGTGCTGCTCCAGTAGTTGCTGAAATAGCAAAAGAATTAGGAATATTAACCGTTGCTGTTGTTACTAAACCTTTTGCCTTTGAAGGTAAAAAGCGTTTAGGTTATGCAGAGCAAGGAATTGAAGAGTTAGCACGCAGTGTTGATTCTTTAATTACGATTCCAAATGATAAATTACTTAAAGTATTAGGCCCTAAAACTAGTTTGCTAGACGCATTTAAAGAAGCAAATAATGTACTTCTTGGTGCGGTACAAGGTATTGCTGAGTTAATTACTCGTCCAGGTCTAATTAATGTCGACTTTGCTGACGTAAGAACCGTTATGTCAGAAATGGGGACGGCTATGATGGGCACTGGCTCATCATCTGGTGCAGACCGAGCTCAAGAAGCGGCAGAATCTGCGATATCTTCACCTTTGTTGGAAGATATTGATTTAGCAGGTGCTAAAGGTATTTTAGTTAATATCACAGCTGGTTTAGATATTAGCATTGAAGAATTTGAAACTGTTGGTAACACAGTAAAAGCATTTGCATCTGAAAATGCGACCGTTGTTGTTGGCGCTGTTATTGATATGGAAATGCAAGATGAGCTAAGAGTAACAGTAGTTGCTACTGGTATTGGCAGTGATAGACGTGCGGATATCTCGTTAGTTCCTGCAACTCCAATTGCGGCTACGGGTACATCTGGCATGTCAGCACAGCCAAGAGGTATGCAGCAACAAATGCAAGATCCTATGCAACAAACAATGCAAGAGCAACAAGCATTGATTGAACCAGAAGAAAAGAAAGCGGAAGAAGAAAATTACTTCGATATTCCAGCATTTTTAAGAAAACAAGCTGATTAAATATTAATCTATTGTGGTGTGGTCGGATTACCTGTATGATCCGGCAACATTTTTTAATGTTCAGTTTAGAAGTGGGAAAGATAAATTAATGATTAGACAACGTACTATCAAATCTCTAGTTACTACAACTGGAATTGGTTTACATAAAGGTGAGAAGGTTACTTTAACCTTACGTCCTGCTGCGGAAAATACTGGTATTGTATTTTTACGTACGGACTTAACACCGGTTGCAGAATTTTTGACTACGCCAGAATTAGTTGGTGATACTCAAATGTGCACGTGTTTAATTAACGATCAAAATCAACGCTTATCTACCACTGAGCATTTAATGGCTGCTATTGCTAGCCTTTCAATTGACAACTTAATTGTTGAAGTTGATTCGGCTGAAATTCCAATTATGGACGGCAGTTCACTACCATTTATCATCTTGTTACAAGAAGCTGAAGTTGTAGAGCAAAATTCATTACGCCGATATATTAAAATAACAAAACCTGTTCGTGTTGAGATTGATGACAAATGGGCAGAGTTAAGACCTTATGATGGTTTTAAAATTGACTTCCAAATTGAATTTGATCACCCAATCATTTCTAAATCTTCACAGCGTATTAGTGTAGATATTACAGCTGAGTCATTTTTGAAAGAAGTAAGCCGAGCAAGAACATTTGGCTTTATGCGTGATATTGAATATCTAAGAAATAACAATTTGGCGTTAGGTGGCAACATGGATAACGCAATTGTTTTAGATGAATACCGAGTACTAAATCCAGATGGTCTGCGTTATGAAGATGAATTCGTAAAGCATAAAATTCTTGATGCAGTAGGTGACTTGTATATGACAGGTAAACCTTTATTAGCTGAGTTCGTAGCATTTAAATCTGGTCATGACTTAAACAATAAAGTTTTAGTTGAACTGATGAAAAATAAAGATTGCTGGGAATACGTGACGTTTGAAAATGAAACGCCAGAACTAGTAAGCCAAAGCTTACCTCAGTTAGCATAATTTAGTCATCATTAAGAAAAGCGCGTTAAGCGCTTTTTTTGTGCATAAAAATTACCCCCCCCAGCTATTGTTGTCGACTTTTTCAATTAACGCCCCCAAAATAAACACTTAACCTATTGTTTAATATGTAGTTATTTAAAGTGTAAACCCTATGATGCACTAAGGCTTTTATCGTAAAGATAAGTTGCCTTAATACGCAGTTAAACATTCACCTCGCTAACTAACAGAGATCAGAAACTGTTTGCTATATTGCAGCGACAAAATAGACGTTAGTTCAGTTTGTTTATAAGGCTGTCATATCATATTACGCAGCATATTTACTAAATAACAAATGATCAGGTATTCGAAGTTATAACTGGGCTAGTTAATAATAATAATAAGAGGAATATGAAAGTGGCTGATTTATTTGAAAATCCGATGGGGTTAGATGGGTTTGAGTTTGTAGAATTTTGTGCGCCTGAAAAAGGAATGCTTGAGCCTATATTTACAGCAATGGGATTTAGCAAAGTTGCCGATCATAAGTCAAAAGATGTTCAGCTTTGGCGACAAGGTGATATTAGTTTCATCTGTAATTATGAAAAAGGCAGCCACGCAGATTATTACGCACAAGAGCATGGGCCATCAGCGTGTGGTTTAGCATTTAGAGTGAAAGACGCACAATTTGCATATAGTGAAGTATTGAAAAAGGGCGCACAGCCAGTTCAGATTGATACAGGCCCAATGGAATTACGTTTACCAGCAATCAAAGGGATTGGCGGTGCAACGTTATATTTAATTGACCGTTACAAAGATACAAATACTATCTATGATATAGACTTTATTTGGGTTGAGGGTGTGGATCGTAATCCAGATGGTTGTGGTTTTCATACATTGGATCATTTAACACATAATGTTTACCGTGGTCGGATGGATTACTGGGCATCATATTATGAAGACCTATTTAATTTCCGTGAAATTCGTTACTTTGACATAAAAGGTGAGTACACAGGTTTGTTATCAAAGGCCATGAGTGCACCAGATGGTAAAATACGTATTCCGTTGAATGAAGAAGCAGCAGGTGGCGGCGGTCAGATTGAAGAGTTCTTAATGCAATATAACGGAGAAGGTATTCAGCATATTGCATTTTCTTGTGATGACTTAATTTCATGTTGGGACAGGCTAAAAAAATCAGGTGTGAAGTTTATGACTGCACCTCCTGCAACCTATTACGATATGTTAGCTGAACGTTTACCTGGACACGGTGAGCCTGTTGATGAACTACAAGCACGTGGTATTTTATTAGACGGAACAACAGGTGATGGTCAACCTAGACTATTATTACAGATATTCTCTGAAGCATCGTTGGGCCCTGTATTTTTTGAATTCATTCAACGTAAAGAAGATGATGGATTTGGTGAAGGTAACTTTAAAGCTTTATTTGAATCAATCGAGCGTGATCAAGTAAACCGTGGCGTTATCGGTGACGATAAATAAGGTAGCTAACACTTTTCGTTATCTATTAGGCGTTCTTATTAGGAGTGATTATGAAAACTCAAGGCATTCACCATGTTGCTTATCGTTGTATCAACGCTAAAAAAACCATGGAGTTCTATCGTGACTTATTAAACATGGAGTTTATGTTAGCGATTGCGGAAGATAACGTTCCTTCAACAGGCGCTCCAGATCCGTATATGCATATATTTATGGACTCGGGGCGTGGTAACGTATTAGCATTTTTTGAAATACCTAATTCACCTGATATGGGGCGTGATGAAAACACTCCCGCTTGGGTTCAGCATATTGCTTTTCAAGTTGACTCTATGGATGACTTGTTAGAGGCCAAAGATAATTTGGAAGCAGCTGACATTGATGTATTAGGTCCAACTAATCATACGATATTTAAATCAATATACTTTTTTGATCCTAACGGTCATCGTATCGAGTTAGCGGCTAATACTGGAAAACCTGGTATGTTAGATGAACTAAAACGAGTTGCACCTGCTATGTTAGATGAGTGGGACAACACTAAACAAGCACCACAGCATGCAGCTTGGTTGCACAGTGGTGAAGATTTTCCGGGAAGTAAATAATGAAATTAGCAAGTTTAAAGTCAGGCCGTGATGGTAAATTAGTTGTTGTTAATAATGCATTAACTAAAATGGTGATAGCAGAAGGTATAGCGCCTACGATGCAATTCGCGTTAGATAATTGGGATAGTGTCGAGCCTAAACTTAAAGCACTATACGCTGACTTAGATAGTGGTGTGATTGCGGGTGAAACCTTTGAACAAACCAATTGTGAATCACCTTTGCCCCGTGCATATCAATGGGCAGATGGCAGTGCGTACGTTAATCATGTTGAGTTAGTGCGTAAAGCTCGTAATGCAGAAATGCCAGCAAGCTTTTGGACAGATCCTTTAATGTACCAAGGTGGTTCAGACAGCTTTTTAGCACCACGTTCACCTATTATGATGCCACAAACTGAAGGTTTTGGTGTGGACTTTGAAGCTGAAGTGGCCGTTATCACTGGTGACGTTCCTATGGGTGTATCAGCAGATGAAGCGATAAATTATGTTCGTTTAATTATGATCGTTAATGACGTGTCATTACGCGGTTTAATTCCGAATGAACTAGGAAAAGGGTTTGGTTTTTTCCAATCAAAACCGTCAAGTGCATTTAGTCCTGTTTGTGCAACACCAGAGCAACTAGGTGATGTATGGCAAGATGGGAAGTTATCTCTACCTCTAGTTTCAATTTTAAATGATGATATGTTCGGTAAACCCCAAGCCGGTGTTGATATGACATTTAACTTTGGTCAGCTAATAGCACATGCCGCGAGAACTCGTCCATTATGTGCCGGTACAGTCATTGGCTCTGGAACGGTATCTAACAAGTTAGATGGTGGTGCAGGTAAGCCGGTGAAAGATGGTGGTGTCGGTTATAGCTGTATTGCTGAAATTAGAATGATAGAGACTATCGAACATGGCAAACCAACAACACCGTTTATGCAATTTGGTGACAAGATACAAATAGAAATGTTTGATAAGCAAGGTCAGTCTTTATTTGGTCAAATAAGTCAGACATTAGAAAAGCAGTAATGTTCGTTACATAAATAAAGTAAATAGCCTCATTGTTAAATGGGGTTTTTTTATAACTTAAATTATTCATAGCGTTTTCATTTTATATGGGTAGAATTGCTTGCCGATTTTTCTGGTAAATATTAACAAATAAATAAAGAGTGCAGCATGGTAACAGTAGGTATTGATTACGGAACATCTAACTCCGAAGTAGTTTTATTTGATGGCAAAGAGCATCATTATATTGAGTTGGACAAAGAGTCTAAAACTCCATTTAAAATCCGTTCTTCAGTTTTTATTTACTATGAAGATGACTTACCTTTACCTCCTGTTGAAGTGATAGAAGAAAAAGTTCAGTTTCTGAAGCGTTCTATTACTGCACAATTAGACAAAGCCAAAGATAAATACGAAGAGTCTAAGAACCCAGCCGATCAGCGTCGTTATTTAAAACAAATCGATCAACTGCGAGCAGAATTCCACAATACGCCTGCGTTACAACGTAGAGCGATTAATCTTTTATTAAAAAATCAATCGGTTGATGATTTACCTTTATATAAAATGGTAGAGACCGGAACTTTTTTGTTTGGTGAAGCTGGTTTTAAACAGTATTTAAAAACACCAGAAAAAGGGCGCTTAATATATTCACCAAAAAACTTTTTGGGTGCTAATTTATTGTCCGGCCAAAAAGATGCGTTTGTTGGCTTAATAGCTAAACAATTAACATTCTTTAAGGAAGCCGCTGAAGCTCAACTTGGGAAGAAAGTCACTGGTGCTGTGATAGGCCGACCGGTTAAATATCACGGAACTCGTGGTGAAGATGGTAATTCACAAGCAATTACAATAATGCGAGAAGCTGCGAGGTTAGCTGGACTTGAAAAAATCGACTTTTTGGAAGAGCCAATTGCAGCCGCTTACCGTATAGAGCAAAACCTAAATGAAGAGAAAGTTGCCTTAGTTATTGATATAGGTGGTGGTACTACTGACGTTTGTTGTATACGTTTAGGCACACAAAAACAAAATGATCATGACAGGCAGCAAGATGTGTTATCGGTAACGGGAACACGCCTTGGTGGTATGGAATGCGATAAAAACTTAATTTTAAAATGCATTGCTCCTGCAATGGGACTAGGTACAGAGACAACCAACGGTATTCCAATCCCTCCTTTATACTATAACGATATGGTAGCGGTAGATGACATTCCAAGATTAAATAAATTCTTTGCTGACGAGACTGGGTTAGAGATAGCACAAACCATGTCTGTGGCAAAAGAGCCTAAGAAGCTTGAAAAGTTATTGGTTGTTCAAGAAGAAAAACAATCTGCTCGTTTGGTTAACTCTTCTAGAATGGCAAAAGAAATGTTGTCAGATAAAGATCATATTGTCTTACCATTAAAATATATAGATCCTGAGTTTAATGTTGAACTGACTGAGCAAGATTTAAAACGCTCAATGGTAGGTTGGATGTCACGTGTTAGAGCTTTGGTTAATGAGTGTTTAGAAAAAAGCAGTGAAAAACCAGATATTTTGTTTTTAACCGGTGGCATGAGTTTGTCGCCAGTTGTACAAAAAGATATTAACGAAATGCTACCGGATATACCTATTGTTACGGCAGATGCGTTTAAGTCAATTTCTGAAGGCTTAAGTATTCAAGCAAATAAACTGTAATTAATCCCCTCAAATTAAATTATTCCATAAGTCGCTCAAACCAATGAATATAAGGTTTAAGCGACTTTTTAACATCTCTTATAATCTCCCATGCAAAGCACGTTGTTATTAACAGCGCTATAATTGTGTATAGGCACACAAATTATGTTTCTAACGATATAACTTTGGTAAAAAGCATTATTTATTTACAAACTGCAATCTTGGTCAACCAATAGTAAATAATTGGTTGACATTGAGCTTGTTAATGGTTAGTTTGTCGCTCTAGCTAGCTTTATTATGAATCAGGAGTGTGGTTCTTCTTTACTATTTAAAGTTAGATGTTTTTAATATTAGATAATTATGCTCTGGAGAATAGAATGTCAATGAAAGGAAAAGTAGCAATTATAGCTGGTGGTGGTCGTGATATCGGTCGTGCATGTGCAATCGATTTAGCCGAAAAAGGCGCGAATATTGTTCTTACTTATCATTCAAGTAAAGAAACTGCTGAATCAGCTATTAAAGAAATTGAAGCGTTAGGTTGTAAAGCTGTTGCGGTAAAAGCCGATTTAACAAAACAAGCTGATGTAGATGCAACGGTTGCTGCTGCACTAGATAATTTTGGTTCTATTGATACTTTAGTCCATGTATCTGGTGGCTTAATTGAGCGTGTTAAAATCTCTGACATGTCTTTAGAGCACTGGAACAACGTAATGAACTTAAACCTAACTTCATTGTTTATGATGTCTCATGCATGTATTCAACACATGAAAGAGGGAAGTACTATTGTTACTTTCGCTTCTCAAGCTGGACGCGATGGTGGTGGTCCAGGAGCAGCAGCATACGCATCATCTAAAGGCGCAGTAATGTCGTTTACTCGTGGTCTTGCTAAAGAGTTAGGTGTTAATAACATCCGTGTAAATAGTGTATGTCCAGGTATGATCAGTACTGGTTTCCATGACACATTCACTAAAGATGAAGTTCGTAAAAACGTAGCAGGAGCAACGGCTCTTAAACGTGAAGGTACTTCACAAGAAGTTGCTAAGTTAGTAACTTTCCTTGCAAGTGATGATTCATCGTATATGACGGGTAACTGTGTAGATATTAATGCTGGTATATTATTTTCGTAATACCAATATTTAAGCAAAAAAAAGAAACCAATTAGGTTTCTTTTTTTTGTCTAAATCTTAACTAACTAAGTGGCTTAAAGAATACAAATCTCTAGTTTCATCATTTTTTCTTTTTACCTCTTCTAATGCTTTTGCTTCTGTTGCATCGAACAAGGCATTGATCAGTCTATTAAAATGTTCATGCATCGCGATTCTAGCTTTCTCTGCATTCCCTTCTTTTAATGCATTGTAAATATCTCTGTGTTCATCTTTACGCTTATTCACGTTAGAATTACATACCATTCTATAGGCTTCTTTAATATTCTCTTTGCTTTCTCTTAAGAACCAAAAGTTTTGCACCGCAAATAAAATAGCGTTATTGCGAGTAGCTTTAGAAATTATTGAATGAAATTCTTTGTCAGCTTCTTCAGCATCAATTCCTGACTCCATCTTTACCAGACTTAAATGCAGTAGCTCCAATTCTTCTTTAGTAATGCTACCTGCGGCAAGCGCAGCGGCTTCACCTTCCACTAATGCACGAGCTTGAGTTAATTCAAAGGCTGAGACAAATAATTTTTTATTGGCTTCATCTGGCTTTTCAATTACATATACGCCAGAGCTTGTTTTTACTTCCACACGTTGACGTACTTCTAACGCTATAATAGCTTCACGGATTGTCGGACGACTGACATTAAATTGTTCAGCAAGTACACGCTCTGGAGGTAAACGACTACCTGGAGGGTAATTCCCGGAATCTATAAGTAATTCGATTTTTTCTACGATATCCCAAAACAATCGGCGGTTTTGCATTATAGGTCTCTTTCTCTCTACACAGCAAAGCTGGAGTTGATTAAATTAAATACTATCTATTATATCGTTATATCAGCTTTTAATGAATAATCAAATTGGTTAATAAATAAGTTTTGTATTGGTTAAGTGTATTTTACAAAGTGGTTAACCAAAATGGTTGACAATGGTTGTATATGTTGGTTGAATAGCGCCTTCTGTATATAAAAAAAACAATACTTGAAAATATACAAAAAATAAAAAATAAAAATATAAGAAAAATAATCAACGTCAAAATCGAGAATATTAATGACTACTCACAACAACCTAAACATAATAAGCGAAGTCTTACGTCAAAACACTAGCTATCGCAAAAATTTATTATATACCTCTACCATTTTGTCTATATTAGCCTTTCCAGCTCTATCTGTTGAAACAACAGACAAACTTAAAGCTGAAAAAGAAGTTGAAGTAATCGAAGTTAGGGGCCTTAGAGGCACCATGACTCGTTCATTAAATGAAAAGAAAAATAATACTGCAATTGTTGATGCTGTAGCCGCTTCGGATTTTGGTGAGTTACCAGGCCTTTCTCTTTCAGATATTATCGAAAATATCTCAGGCGCATCGGGTCATAGACTCAAAGGTAGCCAAAACGAAATATCTGTTCGTGGTTTAGGTTCATATTGGGGATATTCAACATTTAATAATCGAACTATTACAAATGCAGGGCCAGGTCGTGCAGTAAACTTTAAAAAGTTCCCATCTGAGTTAGTTGATAAAGTCGTGATATATAAATCACAACAAGCCGATTTAGTCGAAGGTGGTACATCAGGTACTATTGACGTAAATTCTTTACGTGCTGTTGATTATGGAAAAAATGAAAGTACAGTCGCAGCGACAGGTATTTATAACGCTTATTACGGTGATGTAGAGGGCGATGTTAGTCCTTGGGGTAGCAAATTCGTTATATCGACTGTGCAAAGCTTTGAGACTGAAGATTATGGTGATATTGGTTTTTCATTCGGCCTTAATGTAACAGACTCAGCCAATCCTGAAGAAAACTTTGGTGGCAGTTCTCAAATGGGCGTGTGTGCACTTAGATCTGCAGATGGTACTGAATTGTCTGACGCAGGTGGTGATTGTACTGATGATGAGGATTCAGAACAGGCTATTAGTGCAGGACGAGCTGGGCGTACACCGACTCCGGGTGAAGATACATTCTTAGAAGATTATGATCAAAGTTCAATTTTTTATGTTCCTTACGATGCATATTGGCGTACAGGTGAAGATAAAGATGAGCGTTTAGGTGCTGTAGCCACCGTACAATGGAAACCAACTGATCGTTTAGATATTAACGCTGATTTTGAATTTTCTGATTTAGAATATACTGAAAAACGCATGGAGCTAGGATTAGATACTCGCCGTCGTAATCTAGCTGACCATATTATTGGTGATGATCGTACATTATTGTACGCCACTGGTGAAGCTAAACCACAATTGAATGGTGAAGATAGAAACCAAGTTGATGAATATCGTGGTGGTGGTGTCAGCTTTGAATATATTGCAACAGATGAATTAAAATTAGCATTAGATATGTCTTACTCTGAGTCATACCGCTACCGCTTACGCCATCGCACTAAATTCCGCTCACAAACCTATTATAATTACGCATTAGATTTCCGTGAGAGTAATGTGCCTCAACTAAGTTGGTTAGATGATGATCGTAATGCTCTAGGTGATGCCGGTTATGTTGCAGAAGAAGCGTTCAATGCGTCTGATATGACTAACTTTATACACGATGATCATGTCTACGTAGAATACCGCCGGACACATGAAGAACGTAAAGATGACATATTTGCTGTAAATTTTGATGTTGAATATAGTCTGGATAATCCGTATATATCTGGCTTTAAAACTGGAGTTCGTTTTTCAGAAGAACACCTGATTGACTTGGTTACTAATGATGTTTCTTTATCTATCACTGACGGAGCTCAAGTTAAGGGTGCGAGTGATAATGAAGATAACAACTGGGAGGAGCTAAACCCAGGAGCTAATTTAGCGTTAATCAACGGTATTATAGATAATTGTCAAAACGGACATGACAACGGCAACTTGTTTAGTGAAGAAACTGGTTCTGGTGGTGACGCGTCTAATTTTGCTACTTATGACTCAAAATGCTTTATTGGCCAAGTATTAGGGCAGATTCCTGGTAACACAGGCACTGACTTTTATGATATTGGTGAACGTGAAGATGGCCGAGACGGTGAAGACCGTGACGTAACGGAAACAATAACTGCGGCTTATTTTATGGCTAATATTGACGCGGAAATTGCTAACACACCGGTTTACGGTAATGTTGGAGTACGCGTGGTAAAAACGGATACTCATTCTGCAGGTTGGGGGGATAAAGTTTACATTACTAGTAATGAAGACGGTACTTTTGAGTCAGAGATTAATCTAACGGGGGAAGAAGTTGAAGCATTAACATTAGATTCGAGTTATACAGAAGTATTACCTAGCTTAAACTTAACCTTTGAAGTAACGGATGAGTTTTATGTAAGAGCTGCTGCATACCGTGCTATGTCTCGTTTTCAAATGAATGCGATGTCGGCAGGTGTAAGTTACGAATTATGCAGTGATGATGATAATTGTGATTCAGATGCTAATCCTAATACAGACTTAGACAATGTGATCACTGGAGGTACTGCTAGTGGTAATCATATGAAGCCTTACCTTTCTACTAACTACGATTTGTCTTTCGAGTACTACCCAAGCGATGATGCAGCAGTTACTTTAGCTTTATACACTAAAGAGTTCACGGGAGGATACACTAATGCTGTGGAATACCGTGATATTACTGTTAATCTAGATGGAGTCGATACCATTTATTCAAATGTCTCTCATTTAGTAGTACAAACTGCGGATGATACATCAACTATTTCTGGTGTTGAATTTACTGCACAAAAACACTTCTCTGAATTGCCTGCGCCATTTAATGGCTTAGGTGCAAAAATGGCTTATAACCTTGCAGATTCTGACTTTGTTACAGCAGAGCCTGGCTCACCAGGTGTTGTAGCTGATGCCAATCTATTTGGTTTCTCAAAAAGTGTAGCGTCTGCTTCAGTTTATTGGGAAGGAGATAAGACTACCTTACGTTTATTGTGGAAATCTCGCTCTAAATACTTCCAACCTAACAGCTTGCCATTCCCTGATCGTTCGCATCGTTATGTGCAAGATTCAAGTCACTTAAACTTCTCTGCGAAATATAAAATTTCTAGTGGTGTTTCGGTATTCTTTAAAGGCTTAAATTTATTGAACGAGCCTCAGATTCAAACTCGTGGTAATGATACTACTATTGCGGATTACTCTCGTTCAGGTAGCAAGTTTGAAATGGGTGTTAAAGCAAAATTTTAATTTTGTAAAAATCTCAACTACGTTTGTTGTGGCGAATGTTGAGAGCCTTTTGGAAACCGGCAGTGTCTGCACATGTTGCCGGTTTCCACTTCTATCTTGAAATGTTAGTTTGAAAGAGTGAATTAGAATGTTAAATAAATCTAAGAGCATCAAGTCGTTAACTAAATCGATAATTACATTGAGTGTTTTTGTTGGGCTACTACAGTCAAACTTGGCATTAGCAAAAGACTATTTAGTAAAAAATAAGTCTGAATATAAAAAAGTTTATAAAGAATTAGACGCAGGTGACAACGTCATCTTAGCTAATGGTACATGGAAAAATTTTGAAATTGTATTTCTTGGCCAAGGCACTAAAGAAAATCCAATAACGTTACAGGCTGAAACCAAAGGGAAAGTATTTTTAACGGGGAACTCTAATTTACGTTTAGCTGGTGAGTTCTTAATCGTTTCTGGCTTAGTATTTAAAGACGGTTACACACCAACGAGTGAAGTGATTTCATTTCGTCGTAATAAAGAACATTTAGCAAATCATTCACGTGTAACTGAAGTGGTTATTGATAACTACAGTAATCCAGATAAGTATGATCAAGACAAATGGGTAGTGATGTATGGTAAACATAATCGTTTTGACCACAGCTACTTAGCAGGTAAGCGTAATGCTGGTGTAACCATGACGGTTAGATTAACCAGTGAAGAAAGCCAAGAGAATTACCATAGAATTGATCATAATTATTTTGGCCCTCGTCCAGTGTTAGGCTCAAATGGTGGAGAAACATTAAGAATAGGTACTAGCCATTATTCATTAACAGACTCATTCACCACTATTGAAAATAATTACTTTGACCGTTGTGATGGTGAAGTTGAGATTATTTCTAATAAGTCAGGTAAAAACAAAATCCTGAATAACGTGTTTTACGAATCACGCGGTACATTAACGTTACGTCACGGCAATGGAAATTTAGTTGAAGGCAATGTGTTCTTTGGTAATGGTAAAGATCATACCGGTGGTATTCGTGTTATCAATGCGGATCAAATTATTCGTAACAACTACATGGAAGGATTAACTGGTTATCGCTTTGGTAGTGGTTTAACAGTAATGAATGGTGTGCCTAACTCGTCGATTAATCGTTACCATCAAGTTAATAATGCATTAATTACTAATAACAGTTTAATTAATGTTGATCACATTCAACTAGCTGCTGGAAGTGATGCGGAACGCTCTGCTGCACCAATTAATAGCAAATTTGAAAACAACTTAATCGTGCATGACCAAAACAAAGATGGCTTAGCGTTATTTGATGATGTTACTGGTATTGAGTTTATTGGTAACAAAACGCATCAAGTCAAAACTCCAACAATAAGCAAAGGTTTTGAAAGTTCAAGCATCGAATTAAAACGTGCAGATAACGGTTTGTTGTATCCAGTTGCTCAAGCGCTAGCGAATATTGGAGCTGACAAATCATTAACACCAATCGATAAAGCACAAACTGGACCGACTTGGTATCCAAAAAAAGAACCATTAGTACAGTTTGATTCAGGCAAAACCATCTCTATTTCTCCGGGGGAAGATGCATTATTAAATGCAATAACCAAAGCTGAAAATGGCGATGTTATTTATTTAAAACCGGGTCAATATACGGTTACTAAAAACTTGTTCCTGGCTAAAGTTCTTACGTTTAAAGGAGACAAAGACAAAGTTAATGTTTCCTTTCAGCGTAAGACTTTATTTACCATTGAAGACAAAGGTAGTTTGAAAATAACAGGCCTTAATATTAGTGGTAGAGAAGCGCCAGATTCAGCGGGTAATATACTTATCAGTAACACTAAAATGCCAACGATTTATAATTTCAGATTAGAGATCCTCGACTCAAAAATTAGCGACCTTAATGTTAATCATTCGTTTCACGTATTCGATTCAGGTTACCGAGCTTTTGCTGATGAAATTGTGATCAAAAATACTGAATTTAATAATATTACAGGTGACATATTACGGTTAAATAAAGAGCTTGATGATCTTGGTATCTATAATGCGGAATATGTAACTTTAGATAACAATGTATTTAAAAAAGTAGAAGGCGTTATTGCTAACTTGTATCGTGGTGGGACAGATGAAAGTACATTTGGACCGCATTTTATTATGACCAACAATAAACTTAAACAAGTTGGTAATGGTAAACGCAATAAGTCAAAAGCGGTAATGACTATTCATGGTGCACAAGTCACTAACATTGAAAATAATGTGTTTTCTATGACTCCAGAGATTGTTATTAATCATACTGTTGGTGAGCCTCAAACCGTAATCAAGAATAATACATTTGGCCAGGCAACAGAAATTAACGTTGTAGAGTTGAATGTGAATGGCCCGCATACGGCTGTGTTAAAAAATAATTCGTTTAATAATGCATCTAAATAGGACATACCATGAAATATTTAAGCCGTATTAATTCGTTATTGAATAAGAGTTCTAAACTTGTTGTTCTTTTAACTGTGTTGGTTTCAGCCTTTTCAATTCAAGCAAAAAATGCGAATCCTAGATTGGTTACGACACAATTAGACATAGTAGAAATGCGTGGCGCCATCCAGCAAGATGGACTGTTTAAAGATAAATTTGAGCAGCAAAAACGCAGTGTTGATAACCAAATGAAACAGGCTATAACAGTGCCAGTTCCAGCGGATGGTGGTGGTGGTTATACCCATGAGCGTCATAAGAAAAACTACAAGCTAATGTATGAAGCGGGCATGTTGTTTCAACTCACTCAAGATAAAAAATACGCAGAGTTAGTTCGTGATATGTTACTGCAATACGCTGGGTTATATCCGACATTAGATGTGCACCCTAAGCGCAGGCCTGGTGCAAATAATCCTGGTAAATTGTTTTGGCAGAGCTTAAATGAAGCCGTATGGTTAGTTTATAGTATCCAAGCTTATGATTTTATTTTGCCAACTCTGACAAAGCAAGACGTTAAAAAAATTGAACAAGGTATTTTCCGTCCTATTGTTAAATTCTTATCGGTGGATTCTCCTGCAACGTTTAATAAAGTTCATAACCATGGTACTTGGTTAACGTCTGGTGTTGGCATGGCAGGTTATGTATTAAACGAACCTGAGTGGGTTGAACAAGCCCTTTATGATTTAGATAAATCTGGTAAAGGTGGTTTTTTAAAACAGTTGGATGAATTGTTTTCTCCACAAGGCTATTACAATGAAGGGCCATATTATCAACGTTATGCGTTAATGCCTTTTATTACATTTGCGAAAGCAATTGAGAGTAATGAACCTGAACGTAAAATATTTGAATACCGTAATGGCATTGTTTTAAAAGCGATCACTACCACCATTCAGTTGAGTTATAACGGTTTATTTTTCCCAATCAATGACGCAATCAAAAGTAAAGGTATCGACACCATAGAATTAGTAAATGGTGTCACCATTGCTTATGGGTTAACGGGCGACTCAGGGCTGTTAGAAATTGCTAACATTCAAGACCAAATTATTCTTACAGGCGATGGCTTAAAAGTAGCTAAAGCGTTAGATGCTAACAAAGCAACCTCTTATAAGTTTGAATCTGTTGCTTATGGCGATGGAGCTGACGGTACAGAAGGTGCGCTTGTGATCATGCGCCAAGCCAGCTCCAATAAAGCAAGGGAAACAGACACTCAAGCTGTGTTGTTTAAACCTGCGGCTCAAGGTTTAGGTCACGGCCATTTTGATAAATTAACTTGGCAGTTTTACGATAAGGGTGCTGAGATTGTTTCAGATTATGGCGCGGCACGTTTTTTAAATGTTGAAGCAAAATACGGCGGTCGTTATTTACCAGAGAATAATACTTACGCAAAGCAAACTTTATCTCACAATACTGTTGTAGTTGATGAGCGCTCACACTTTAATGCAAATGTAGAAGTTGGTAACGCTAATCACCCTGAGCATTTATTCTTTGTAAATGATAAAAACGTAAAGTTAAGTTCAGCAACCATTGATTCAGCTTATAAAAATGTTGAGTTAACAAGGACGCTTGCTTTGATTAATTTGCCAGAACAAGATCAAACATTAGTGGTTGATGTATTTGATGTAAGCTCTAAAAAAGAACACCAATTCGATTTACCTCTTCATTACAAAGGCCAATTTATTGATAGTAACTTTGGGTTAAACGCCAATGATAAAACAATGTCGGCCTTAGGTAAAAAACACGGTTATCAACACTTATGGTTAAAAGCACAAGCTACTCCAGATGCTGGGTTAGCGCGTATTACTTGGTTACATGATAATGGCCGTTTCTACAGCCAAAGTTCCATTCAAACTGGCGATAGTGAAATCCTATTTACTCAAATAGGTGCTAACGATCCTAACTTTAATTTACGTAATGAAAATGCATTTATTCATCGAATTAAAGACAGTAAAAAACACAGCTTTGTTAGTGTATTAGAGCCACATGGTGAGTATAACCCTTCAAAGGAATATACCGTTTCAGCCACGAGTAAAGTGACTAACTTAGACCATATTGATAATGACAATGTTACTGCTGTGTTGATTAGCTTTGCCACAGGTAAACAGTGGGTACTGGCTTATAACAAACAAAAAGTAACAAACTCAGTGAAGTCTGAGTTTGAACTAAACGGCAAAGATTACACATTTACAGGTCAATATACGTTATTACCGATTTCAAAATAAATAAAAAATAATAATTAAAATTAGATTCACGGGGAACAAAATGAAACTAAAAGGCTTACGTTGGTGGGTAATAGCGTTAATCGCATTAGCTACAGTGATTAACTATATAGATAGACAGACTCTTAGTGTGTTATGGCCTTTCATGGGGAAAGATATATACCCTGAGAAAAGCGCAGCTGAGTTGAAAGAAGTATACGGTATTATCAGTATTGTATTTTTATTCTCATATGCATTTGGACAGGCATTGTTTGGAAAAATATTCGATTGGATAGGAACTCGTTTAGGTTTTGTTCTTTCAATTGGTGTTTGGTCAATTGCGACTGTATTACATGCATTTGCTCAAGGCATTCTTACGTTCAGTATTTTCCGAGCAATACTAGGTGTTTCAGAAGCGGGGAACTGGCCTGGCGCAGCGAAAGCTAATGCAGAATGGTTCCCAACCAAAGAACGTGCTTTAGCACAAGGGATATTTAATTCTGGCGCGGCTATTGGTGGCATTATTTCAATCCCATTAATTGCTTATTTAGCGTTGTTTTTTAGTTGGAAAGCTATTTTTGTCATAGTAGGCCTAACCGGTTTGTTATGGTTAGTTCCTTGGTTAATCTTAGTGAAAGCGCCACCTAAGTCACACCCTTGGCTTACTGATGAAGAAAGAGAGTACATTTTAACCGGTCAAAAAAATCAAGTTGTTGATGACGAAGGTAATATTGATGAAGGTTACACTCCGACAACGAAAGAACTGTTATCACATAAACAAAGTTGGGGTGTGATCATCGCCACGGCAGCTGTAGATCCAATCTGGTGGTTATTTATTGTCTGGATCCCTACGTATTTGGTTGAAGTTTATCAAATGGATGTTAAAGGCCTAGCAATTTATGGTTGGGTTCCTTACGTTGGCGCTATGTTTGGTGCTTGGTTTGGTGGTTTGTTAGCTCAAAATAGATTGAAGGCTGGATGGGACGTTGATAAAACCCGTAAACTGATCATTACGCTTGGTTGTCTAATTATGTTACCAGCATTATTACTGCTGGCTAATCCTTCAGGTCCTGTAGCTGCGGTTTTAATCATGGCGACTATATTATTTGGCTTTCAAACAACAATCGGCAATGTACAAACTTTACCAAGTGATTTATTAGGTGGTAAAAGTGTTGGTTCATTATCAGGTTTTGCGGGTATGGCGGCTAAGTTAGCAGCTGGTGGATTAATTTACGCAGTACCGTTTTTAACGGCTGATGGAAATTATACGGTTGTGTTCGTTATTGGTGCTGCATTAGCTATTTTAGCTATAGCGAGCGTTTGGTTGTTAATACCGAAAGTTGAGCCTTTAAAAGCTAAGTAATTCAGGCGTTTGGAAATAGATATTTAAGTCTTAGGAAGTAACATTGTGAAAAAAGTAGTTTTGTTTGGCGAGTGCATGATTGAATTAAAACAAACAGGTAATGAAAATACAGTGCCTGTTCAAATGCAACAAGCATTTGCTGGAGATGTTTTTAATGCAGCTGTGTACTTAACAAGATGTTTTAACGATATAGACATCCAGTTGTTTACGGCTTTAGGATTAGATGACTATAGCAAAAACATGAAAGACTACTTAGTTGCTGAAAATGTTGGTACCGATTTGATTTTAACCTCACAGGATAAAATCCCTGGGTTATATTCAATCCAAACTGATGCAACAGGCGAACGCAGTTTTACATATTGGCGTAACGATGCCGCTGCTCGTTACGCTATCCAACTGTTGACAGACGATGTTATTGAAAAGCTGAAACAAAGTGATATGTTTGTCTTTTCAGGCATTTCACTTGCTGTGATCAAACCTGAATTAAGAGAAGCATTCTGGCAGTTACTTGTTCAGTTGAAAGATGCCGGGGTTGAAATCGTATTCGATCCTAATTATCGCGCTCGTTTATGGGCGGATAAAGAAGAAACAAAAGCACAATATGAACTGGCATTACAAGTAAGTGATTATGTATTACCAGGGATTGAAGACTTTGAAGTGTTATACGGCTTAACTACGTTTAAGGACGTAGCTGAATTTTGTAAGCCGTATGATATCAAAGAGCTAGTAATAAAAGATGGCCCCAATGGTGTATTAGTTATACAACCAGAACAACAACAATTTTATGAAATTGATCCCGTCAAAACTGTCGTTGATACAACGTCAGCGGGCGATTCATTCAATGGCGTGTATCTAGGTGCAAGACTTAGTGGGCAAAGTGTTGAAGAGGCGGTTTTAAAAGCGTCAAAGACTGCAGGTTTTGTTATTCAACACACCGGCGCCATTGTAGAAAAGTCAATCTTCCATCAATTTACGCAAACGTTATAAGGAGCTTATTATTAATAAAAACTTAAATAACGTTCAGCGTGAAAATAAAACAGAGCTAACAACTTAAGTTAGCCTTTAGTTTGGTCTATTCGGCCACGACTACACTCAAAAATATTAACATTCGTTCTGGCGTATGCAGTTTAGCGCTAGTGGATTTTTACGTCTCAAATTTGAGGAGCAATTATGCCAACTTTAGCTTTTCCAAAAGAAACCTTAACAGGTGAAAAGCGCAGTGCATTGTTACCAAGCAATGTAAAAGCATACAAACTCCTAGGCGCAGCAGTCATTATTGAAGCTGGCCTTGGAAAGGGTATTCATATAACCGATGAAGAATATAAACAGGCCGGAGCCGAAGTCGTTAACAAGCGTGAAGACTTGTTAAAACAAGCTGACGTTGTGTTATCTATTCATAAGTTACCACAATCAGAAATCAGCTTAATAGCCAACAAAGTTGTTATTAGCTTTTTAGACCCATTTAACAATGCACAATATGTTGAGCAATTATGTGAGCATAACGTAACTAGTTTTAGCATGGAAATGATCCCGCGTAGCACTCGTTGCCAAAAAATGGATGCGTTAAGTTCACAAGCAAGCTTGGCAGGTTATGTCATGGTAGTTAAAGGGATAAGTGAGTTAAACACAGTATTGCCTATGATGATGACTGCGGCAGGAACAATCAAACCAGCTAAAGTATTTGTTATTGGTGCTGGAGTGGCAGGTTTGCAAGCAATAGCAACCGCTAAGCGTCTTGGTGCAGCGGTAACTGCGTTTGATACTCGTTCTGTGGTAGCAGAGCAAGTACATTCTTTAGGCGCTAAATTCTTAGACATAGATTTAGGTGAAACAGGTCAAACTGCTCAAGGCTATGCGCAGGCGTTAACGCCTGAGCAAATGCAAATTCAGCAACAAGAGCAAGCTAAATGCATTGCGGATTCAGACATTGTTATAACAACAGCGCAATTGTTTGGTCGTAAACCACCAGTACTTATTAACAAAGAAACCGTTGCCTTAATGAAACCGGGTTCAGTTATTGTTGATATGGCTGCGGAAAATGGCGGTAATGTTGAAGGCTCTGTGGCTGGTGAAACGGTCGTGGTTGATGGCGTAACTCTTGTTGGAACAGGGAATTGGCCAAACGAAGTGGCGAAAAACGCAACTCAAATGTACGGCAATAACGTATTTAGTTTGGTTAGTGAGTTTTGGCAACAGCCAGAATCAAAAGATGACTCAGAACAACAATGTAAATTTGTTATTGATCTTGAAGATGATATTCAAGCCAATGCGGTAATAACTCATCAAGGTTTAATTTCTAACGAAATGATCAAAAACCACTTACAGAAGGAACAAGCGTAATGACCGCCATCTATCTGTTATTTATTTTAATGTTATCTGTCTTTGTTGGGTTTGAATTAATTCGCAAAGTACCCGCTACTTTACATACACCGTTAATGTCTGGTGCTAATGCTATTTCAGGTATTACGGTAATTGGTGCCCTAGCTTTGGCGGGCGGCGAACATGGGCAATGGTCTACTTGGTTAGGCGCTATTGCTGTATTTTTAGCTACTGTTAACGTGGTTGGTGGTTACTTAGTAACTGACCGTATGTTAGCCATGTTTAAAAAGAAGTAGGGGAGCACAATGTTAGATTCTATTATCGATACTTCATTATTAATAAACTTTGTTTATGTTATATCCGCTACGTTATTTATTTTTGGTTTAAAGCTATTAAGCCATCCTGCAACAGCACGTAAAGGCAATGCCTTATCCTCTTTGGCTATGTTTATTGCTGTTGTAGTTACTTTATTGGACAAACAGATCATTTCTTTTGAAGTGATTCTAGCGAGTATTATAGCTGGCTCTGCTGTGGGTATTTACGCAGCTAGGAAAATAGAAATGACGTCTATGCCTGAATTGGTATCGTTATTTAACGGTATTGGTGGCCTGGCTAGTTTAGCGGTTGCATGGGCAACGATTGTCAGCGGTGAAAACTTATCATCTTTTGTATTGTTTGTTAGCTTTTTAGCGTTATTAATTGGTGCGATTACGTTCTCTGGAAGTATTATCGCATGGGCTAAATTAAGTGAGCGTATGGTTGGCCGTCCAATTGTATTTAAAGGACAAGTTGTCGCTAATGCCTTACTTATTATCGCAATAGGTGCTTCTGCTAGCTTGTTAATTCAGCAACCAGAAGTAACGACATGGCACTACTTAGTGATTGGTTTGGCGTTACTAATGGGGATTATGTTTGTACTTCCGATTGGTGGTGCTGATATGCCGGTGGTGATCTCTTTATTAAATAGTTATTCAGGCTTAGCTGCCTGTGCAGCTGGGTTTGCATTAGAAAATAACTTGTTGATTGTTGCTGGAGCGTTAGTTGGCGCAAGCGGCATCATATTAACGAATATCATGTGTAAAGCGATGAACCGTTCATTAGTTAATGTACTAACGTCTGGCTTTAAACCCGTTGTTACTAGTGAAATGGTCATTGAGGGCGAAGTAAAGCCTTTATCAGCTGATGATGCATTCTATGTACTTGAAGCTGCTCAATCGGTATTAGTTATTCCAGGTTATGGTATGGCTGTGGCGCAAGCACAACATGCCATGAAAGAGTTACAAGGCTTATTAGAAGATAATGGTGCTGAAGTCGCTTATGCAATTCACCCAGTAGCTGGTCGTATGCCAGGCCATATGAATGTGTTGTTAGCCGAAGCGGATGTTTCTTATGAGCAGCTATTTGAAATGGATGAAATTAATCCAAGGATAGAAAGCTTTGATGTTGCAATTGTTATTGGGGCTAACGATGTTGTAAATCCTGCTGCTCGTGAAATGAAAGGCAGTCCAATTTATGGAATGCCAGTTATTAATGCAGATTTAGCTAAAAATGTATTTGTTCTTAAACGAGGTATGGCTGCTGGTTTTGCGGGCGTTGATAATCCTCTATTTTTCAAACCTAATTGTCGTATGATCTTCGGCGATGCAAAAGAAACACTTAATAATATAATTCGTCAATTTTCAGACTAATTAATGTTTTTAAAGCTAAGGGCTGGTCCCTTAGCTTTTATTTTATATACAAAACTTATAACTCACATAAATATAAAGGTAACACAATGACTTCTTTTTCTAGTTTAATGGGCACACAAACTCTACTGCCAATTATTCAGGCTGACTCGGTAGAGCAAGGTGTAAATATCGCAAAGGCAATGGCGGCTGCGGGGCTAAAATTAGTTGAAGTTGTATTGCGCACGGATGCATCACTCGAAGCAATTAAGGCAATAAAGCAACAAGTTCCAGAGCTTATTGTCGGTGCTGGGACGATAACTAACGAAATTATTTTACAGCAAGCTATAGATGCAGGGTCAGACTTTATTGTTACCCCTGCCGTATCAGAAAAATTACTAGGCTTTTTAGTAGGTTGCGGCATTCCTGTTCTACCTGGTGTATCCAACACTGGTGATATTTTAATGGCAAGAGAGTTTGGTTTTACAGAATTAAAATTGTTTCCAGCGTCTTTGTCTGGTGGCGTACCGTTTTTATCTGCGGTAAACTCCGTGTTCCAAGATATTAAATTTTGTCCAACTGGCGGCGTATCCCAAAATAATAAAAATGAATACTTATCATTAACCAATGTAATTGCGGTTGGTGGTACATGGGTTTGTCGCAAAGAATGGGTTGAAAGTGAAAATTGGCAAGCAATAACCGATGCGTGTCGTGAAGCAATTAACTGAGGAAGTAATAAATGTCCAAACTTACTGATATGTTAAAATCAGGGGTAGTTTTAGCAGATGATGTACAACGTTTATATGATCATGCAAGAGCAAATCAATATGCGTTACCGGCAGTCAATGTCATTGGTACTAATTCTATCAATGCGACTTTAGAAGCCGCTGCAAAAATTAACTCACCAGTGATCATTCAGTTATCAAATGGTGGTGCATCATTTTTTGTAGGTAAAGGTTTAAAGCTAGAAGGGCAGGAAACTGCAATTGCTGGGGCCGTTGCCGCAGCTAAATATGTACACGCAATTGCTGAGTTATACGGCATTCCAGTTATTTTAAATACCGATCATGCAGCAAAAAAATTACTTCCATGGATTGATGGCTTATTAGATGCTGGTGAGCAGCATTATGCCGAAACTGGTAAACCATTATATAGCTCTCACATGATTGATTTATCTGAGGAGTCTTTGGAAGAAAATATTGAAATTTGTGCTAAGTATTTGGCTCGAATGGACAAAATAGGCATGACATTAGAAATAGAGCTAGGTTGTACCGGTGGTGAAGAAGACGGTGTTGATAATTCACATATGGACAGTTCTGAGCTTTATACTCAACCAGAAGATGTAGCTTACGCTTATGAGCAACTTTCAAAAGTAAGTGATAAATTTATTATTGCAGCGTCATTTGGTAACGTTCATGGTGTTTATAAACCAGGTAACGTTGTGTTAACGCCAGAGATTTTGAAAAATTCTCAAGCTTACGTATCAGAGAAGTTTAACTTACCTGCTAACAGCTTAAACTTTGTATTTCATGGGGGTTCAGGCTCTGAGCCTGAAAAAATAGCTGAGTCTTTGACTTACGGTGTTATAAAAATGAATATAGACACCGACACGCAATGGGCTAGTTGGAGTGGTGTTTTAGATTATTACAATGATAAGCAAGGCTATTTACAAGGTCAAATTGGTAATCCTGATGGTGAGGATAAGCCAAATAAAAAATACTACGATCCACGAGTTTGGTTACGTCATGGAGAAGCATCGATGACAACAAGGCTCGAGTTGTGCTTTGCTGAATTAAATTGTCTAAACAGATATAGCTAAGGGAATTTGATGCAAAGATTAGTACCAGTATTAAAAAAAGATAACGTTAGTTTAGAACTGATCATGTTGATCAGAACAATATTAGCGGCATCAAAAGAAATTGCATTTCGTGTAAGCCAAGGGGATTTAGCCGGCGTACTAGGATCAACTTTAGATGAGAATATCCAAGGTGAAGTGCAAAAGAAACTAGATGTGTTATCTAATCAGCTACTTAAAGATATGTTACTAGATGATGACTCTGTTAGAGCAATCGCTTCTGAAGAAGAAGATTTTGTTGTTGCAGGTCATAAAGGTGCACCATATATCGTTGCTTTTGATCCATTAGATGGCTCATCAAACGTAGATATAAACGGACAAATAGGCACTATCTTTACTATTTATGCTGCAAGAGATGATGTAGCGGATGATAGTGAACTACAATTTGCCCAACAAGGTAAAGATCAATTATGTGCTGGTTATGTACTTTACGGTGCGTCAACCTTGTTAGTTATGACTACCGGCGGTCCAACACGTTGTTTTACGTTAGATTTAACCCACGGTGGTTACTTATTAACGGAAGATGAATGTGTGATACCAGCTAAAACAAAAGAGTTTTCAGTTAATATTGCCAATTATCGTTATTGGTCAGAGCGCACGCAAAATTATTTTGACGATGTGCTATACGCATCTGAAGATTACGCTGGTTCATCAATGCGTTGGAACGCGGCAATGGTTGGTGATATGCACCGTATAATTAGTCGTGGTGGATTATTTTTATATCCAGAAGATGCGAGGCCTGGCAATGAAAATGGCAAAATTAGATTGTTATACGAAGCTAACCCATTAGCAATGCTTGCTGAGAATGCAGGTGGTAAAGCCACAGCTGCGGGTAATCGTATTTTGGATATACAGCCGAGTTCTTTACATCAGCGTGTCCCTGTCGCTTTAGGCTCGATTGAACAAGTAGAAGAGTTTAATCACAAAACAGTTAAATAACATTTATTCATACTTGTAAAAACCTAGCTTGCTAGGTTTTTTTATGCAAATTTTTCATGTGCGATAACCCTACCTATTGCATTATACCAATTTGATTAAGTATTTAGTCATTCAGCGCCATGTCAGAGCTTTTAGTTCGAGGCGTTTGAATGCAGTAATACTGGACGTCTTTCAAATTCTAACAACAAAGAAATAGAAGCTCTGAATGGCGTCTCCGATCCGATGGGTCTAAAAAAGCATTAATACGGCTTCAAAAATTTTTGACGTAGAACAACTATGCCTTCAATCTTGTTCCTTGTCTTAATGCTTTTTAGTTCCCTCTGAGTGACTAAATACTTAATAAAATTGGTATAATAATTATTTATAAAAAAGAAGAGATCCAATGGCGCAAAAAGCGACAATATTTAAAGCCGAAATTTCCATATCTGATATGGATAGAAATTATTACCAAGATCATAATTTAACCGTCGCTAGACATCCATCAGAAACAGACGAAAGAATGATGTTACGCCTTGTTGCATTTATTCAAAATGCCCACGAATTTTTAAGTTTTAGTAAAGGAATTAGTGACGACGAAGAGCCTGATTTATGGCAAAAAGATTATTCAGATGTTATTGAGTTGTGGATTGAGCTAGGGCAACCGTCAGAGCAACGCATTAAAAAGGGCTGTAACCAGTCACAAAAAATGATGATTTACTCATATGCCGACAACAGTTTTAAT